>NZ_JBFFOH010000097.1:0-9226 GCF_041562805.1 Sulfurovum sp.
AAAAGTCCCGACAGACAAAAGCTACAAAGAGCTCATCACCTTCGTCGAAGACAGAGCCGGCCACGACCGACGCTACGCCATCGATGCGACCAAACTTGAGAACGATCTTGGCTGGAAAGCGGATGAGAACTTTGACAGTGGTATTGTGAAAACAATTGAATGGTATTTGAAAAAATACGGAATAACTTGAATTTTCATTCACTTATAGCCTGCCTTCGGAAGAATATAGCTAGGAAAATCACTTCAAAGATCAGGGAATGGCAAGAATATCTTTCTCAGAAAGCTGTCTTGACATTTGGCGGGAGTATAAGTCATACTCACGGACTTTTTTAATATAAAATCTATTGCCACGCGCTAAAACCTTCGCAATGACAACTGTTTTTATTGGATTCCAGCTCAGATTTGAAATGACATTTAAAAAGACCGATAATCAATTGTAAAACAATTTTTAAAAAGATAAAACACGAATTTTCAATGGGGATTTACTATGACTAAAGACGATATAAAAGTTAGTATTGTTATACCCGTTTACAATGCAGAAGAACATATTACAGAAACACTGGATTCTGCAACATCCCAAACATTACATGAAATTGAAATCATATGTGTAGACGATTGTTCAACAGATAATTCTATAAAAATAATACAGGACTATATACAAAAAGACAAGCGGGTCTCTTTAATCAAACTCAAACAAAACTCTAAAACGTCTGTGGCCAGGAATACTGGTATTAAGGAAGCAAAAGGGGAGTTTATACTTCCATTAGATGCTGACGATACAATAGACGAAACATATTGTGAAAAAGCTTTCAATGTTTTCAGGGACTATCCTAACATATCAGTAGTCTATTCCAAGGCAAATATGTTTAATGAAAATACCATTTGGCAATGGAACTTACGACCATATTCATCTAAAAAAATAATTGATGATAATATGGTATTTTGCTCAGGACTTTTCAGAAAATCAGATTGGGAAAAACTGGGCGGCTATAATGAAAATATGAAAGAAGGCTATGAAGATTGGGATTTTTGGCTTAAGTTCACAGAACAAGAAATGAAGTTTTATAGAATCCCTGAAATACTATTCCACTACCGACAGTTAGAAAAAAGTCGACATTCAATAACAAAGAATAAAAAGAAAAGCAAACATCTTCTAAACCAAATGTCCAATAATCACCCAACTTTATATCAATATTACAAAACCAAGAAAGTCTTAAAATCACTATTAAATCTATTTTTTGAAATCAAAAGAACAGGCAAAGGATACTCGAGAGTAAAAATATTGAAAATATCGGTTTTCAAAATACCTCATAAAACCAGTAAGAAATGCTTCTACTTCGCAAGTGAAAAGAACTTCGGTGATTTACTGAATATAAATTTGTTCAACGGGCTATTTGAAGACTGGGAACAATCCAGTATTAAAAAATGTGAGTATATAGCGATCGGAAGCCTGCTCGAAGCACTGATCGTTCCAGAAAAGCTTAAAAAAAAAATAAAATCTTTTTTCTGGAGAAAAACGGTCTATCTTTTAGGGACTGGATTTATCCAAGAACCCGCTAAGCCGAAAGAACGATATAGTAAACAAATCATCCCGATAGGCGTTAGAGGAGAAATCACAAAAGCAAGGCTGGAAAAAAACGGTATTGATTGTTCTAAAACCGTATTAGGCGACTGGGGGCTGATAACAGATAAATTGATTGAGACGCCACAGGTAGATAAGAAATATGATGTCGGCATCATTCCGCACTATGTAGACAAAGCGCATCCGTTCATAACAAAAATATCCGACAGAGAAAATATTACAATATTAGATATCCAACAAGCACCTGAAGATTTTATAAAAGATTTACTGGCGTGCAAAACGATCTTGTCTAGCGCCATGCACGGTCTGATCGCTGCGGATTGCTATGGTATACCCAACTTAGGTATCAGGCTTTCAGATAAGGTTGTCGGTGGTGATTATAAGTTTAATGATTATTATTCTGTTTTTGGTTTACAAGCTGAATTTTTAAAACCTTCAGACATTGACAACATAACAGATCTACCATCCCATATTAGAAGAAACTATAAGGTCGAGGATGCTCAACTGACCATAGTCAAAGAAAATATATGGAACGCTTTTTTGACTATCAAATATGATCCAGCGGCTTTTTAAAACAATAAACCGCTGAAACTGTACTCTACTGTAAAAGTCATAATCGAATGGCTGCATTGGCAGCTTTGTCGTACCTGCGAGCCAGGATGACATCTTGACAACTCAATACTCTAAAAGTTCTGCGCCATTGTCAACAGTGGAACTGCTAAATCGTTCTCACAACATTGTATAAAAAGAGCTATTGTGCCAATTCTCCGGAAAGACGCTGATACACCGGTGAGCTTGCCAGCAACTCCTGATGCGTACCTCTCGAAACGATCTCGCCCTTCTGGAATATCAGGATCTCATCTGCATGTTCAATCGTACTTAAGCGGTGTGCGATCGTAATGGTGATCTTATCTTTTGTAAAGTCTTCGAGCGCCTTTTGGATGCGTTTCTCACTCTCATTGTCCAAGGCGCTGGTCGCTTCGTCCAAGATCAGCAAAGAGGCGTTTTTATAGATAGCGCGGGCAATGGCAATACGTTGGCGCTGTCCTCCGGAGAGGTTGGCACCGAACTCCTGCATCACAGTATGAATACCTTTATCCAAGCTCTCCACAAAGCTATGGGCATCTGCAAGTTCCAACGCATCTTGTACACGAACCTCATCAATATCTTCTCCATACGCGACGTTGGCCGCCAAGGTATCTTGAAAAATATAGACCCGTTGCGAAACAATAGCGATCTCACGACGTAATGACCGTTGCGTAAATTGCTGTAAAGGTTGATCATTGATCATTATTTCACCCTCTTGAGGGTCATAGAACCTGAGAAGCATGTTGATAAGAGAACTTTTGCCGCCGCCGCTGTCGCCTACCAATGCAATGTTCATTCCTTTTTCAATATGAAGGTTTATCCCTCTTAATGCCGCTGTTTTTCCATAATAGAGGTGCACATCTCTAAAATCGATCTTTTCAATCGCACTATCGAGGACCACGTCGCCGTCAACAATAGTGTTCGTCTGGTCAAACAGTTCAAAAATACGTTCACTTGCGGCCAATGCATCTTGAATGCGCCCATAGATCGAACCGATCCGTCGTACGGGCTGAAAGACAAGCCCGACCGCCGTCAAAAATGCCGTAAACTCTCCAACCGTGATCTTGCCGTCATAGACCTGCTGCCCGCCGACATAAATGATGGAGGCCAATCCCAATGCTGCAATGATCTCCAAAATAGGTGAGACCAACTCGTTGGTATAGACCCCTTTCATATTGATCTTGAAAAAGCGCCAATTTTCTTCTGAAAAACGCTCCAGTTCCATCCCCTCTGTCGCGCTTGCTTTGATAATCTCACCGTTGTTAAAGACTTCGGTCAAGCGGGTCATGACATCGGCATTCTTCTCTTGAGAACGGTGCGAAAGTTTTTTGAGACGCTTGGCAATGAGTATAAGCGGGTAAATGACCAAAGGAATGACCACTAAGGCATAAAACGAGAGTTCTGGGCTCAGATAGATAATGTAAGCGATTAGCCCGACAACCGTCAGGATCTCACGTAAAAGCTCCGGTAGCATGTTAGAGACAAAATACTGAACACGCCCGATATCATTCGTGATCCTCGAGATCATCTCACCGCTTCGGCTCGCCTGGAGCTTCTCCATGTCCATATGCAGGATCTTGTCCAGAAGCACCTCTCTAAGACGGGTGACCATACTCAGACCGATGTAATTCATAAACACCGACTGCAGGTACCTTCCCAGGGATTTCGCAATATAGATGCCGATCAACGCCAACGGGATAATGACCAACATCTTAGGGTCACGGGCTATAAACATGTCATCCATCAAGGGCTTCATGATCTGTGCCGTTGCTGCTGTTGCTGCAACCGTTAACACAATACCTATGAGGACAATGAAGTAGTAAAGTTTATATTCTCGAAGGTAAGGTAAATAACGTTTTAAAGTCTGTTTCAAAAAATCTCTTTTATCAGTTTGATTGCACACATTTTACACTAAAGCCCCTTTGGAGAGCAACTTAGTTATAATTTCAGAAAAAAGAGCGGGTTTTTCACATCAAAACAAAAGAGATTCACACGGTTCTAATTATCAGAAGCGGTGCACTGGGAGATCTTATCTATGCGACTGCGATCATAGATGCACTGGTACTGCAATTTGGCGAACAGATACAAATCGATATGGTTGTCAATCCAAACGTAGCGAATGTCTTAAAAAATGACACCCGTCTGCATTCACTTTTTCCGCTGAAACACCGCAAAGTACCGATTATGTTCAGTTTCGAGAAGATGCAGGTTATCCGTCACTCCAGAAAAGTACCTTACGACCTACTCATCAACCTTGAAGAGAACAAACACTTCGATGCACTCGCTAAAAAGATCAGTGCAAAAACAAAACTGGGCTCACCCTATACAAAGACCAAACTGCTTCCCGGACAGCGCCATATGGTCGACATTGTCAAACAGTTAGCCGCACCGGTGTGTGAGCAGACCGTACTGGACAAAGCGGTACCGAAGCTATTTGGCGAACCTTGGGAGCATGTCTCAAAAAAATATTCGCTTCCCGACAAATACCTGGTTCTTAATCCCAGTAATTCCCATAGCAATCGCAACAAGATCAACTACAGAGCCTGGCCGCAGGAGCACTGGAAACAACTTCTGAAAATGATCCCCTCTCATATTCCTCTTGTCATTATCGCAGGTAAAGGGGAAGAAGCATACTTTGAGCCGATCAAGCCTTACCCTTCCAATGTCATCGACCTGACGGGGAAAACACCTTTGACGGACCTCATCGGTATCATAGAGCATGCAAAGGCCATTGTCACCACCGACACCGGACCCGCTCACCTTGCATCTGCTGTTGACACGGATATCTATGTCCTGATAGGACCGACACCGGCAGCCTTGACGGGACCGTATAAAACCCCAGACAATACGATCAATTTCATCTCTATGGATCTACCGTGTTCACCCTGCTATAACACAGCAGTGATGAGAAACTGCCAAGACAATATCTGTATGAAACAGATCGCCCCGAAAATGGTCTTAGAGACGATGCAGCCTACCCTCGATACATTTTAACCTGCTTGATGTTAAAATGCGAAGATTATTTTAAAGGGAAAAGATGCGTAAACGAATATTAGTGACAGGCGGTGCAGGTTTTGTAGGGAGTCATCTCTGCGAAAGACTGGCGCAAGATGAAAATAACGACGTCTATTCACTTGACAACTACTTTACCGGCAGTACGGCAAACCACGTCGACAATGTCACCTACATAAAGGGCTCGACAAAAGATATCGCAACGCTTGTGACATTCAACCCCGACATGGTCTATCACCTGGGAGAGTACTCCCGTGTTGAACAGAGCTTTGAGGATATCGAGAAAGTTTGGGAATTCAACAAAGACGGTATTTTTGCCGTTTTGGAGTTCGTACGAAAAGCCGGATGCAAGATCCTCTATGCCGGAAGTTCAACCAAATTCGGTGACGGCGGTCTCGGTAGAAGTGCGTCTCCGTATGCATGGACAAAAGCGACAAATACAGAGCTCGTTATCAACTACGGCAGCTGGTTCAACGTCCCTTTCGCCATTACCTACTTTTACAATGTCTATGGGCCAAGAGAGATACAGACCGGAAAATATGCCACACTGATCGCCCTTTTCAAAGAGAAGATGAAGAACAATGAGCCTCTGACAATCGTCAGCCCGGGTACACAAAAAAGAAATTTTACGCATATCGATGACATTATCGACGGACTGGTGCTTGTCGGTGAAAACGGCTATGGCGATGAGTTCGGTATCGGCAGCGGCGAAGCCTTCAGCATTAAAGAGATCGCCGAGATGTTCGGTGGAGAGATCGAAATGTTACCGGAAAGAAAAGGGAACAGAATGGTCGCCGATGTTATTACAGCAAAAACACAGGCCCTGGGTTGGCAGCCGAAACGAAATATTAGAGACTATATTCAAGAATTGAAAGCCAACAACTGGCAATGACAAAAGCGCCAACTGCCGTTATCTGTCTTTCACCGTATCAAGGCGGTATGGAGCTAGACTCTCTTAAACTTGCACAAATGCTCGGCGACGTGAGTGATGTAACGCTCATCGCTCAAAAAGACCACTTTATTGCTGATGAATACAAGAAGAAAGTTCATCCGTCATTCGCACTCGAAGAGATAGCGTTTACAATGAGTTTGAGTCCCTCCATTATTTTCGGCGTTCGTAAGATCATTCAGCAAAAGGGCATCAAAAATGTCCTGTTTTTAGGGGCATCTGAACTAAAATCGCTCTACTTCTCGTTCCTAGGATTGGAGATCAACCTCATCATCCGCCACGGCACGACGAAGTCATCACCCAAAAAAGATTGGTTTCACCGCCTCATCTACTCCAACGTCAACTATCATATTGCCATCTGTGAACACCTTGCACGCAATATTGAATATATTATCCCTTTTGGCAAACATACGCAGTTAAAAATCATCTATCCCTCTTTGAACCTCCTGCCTTCACACGCTATCGATTTTGATGCCAAACCGCATCAGCCCTTACGACTATTGCATGTTGGACGCATTGCAAAAGGCAAAGGACAAAAAGCTGCCATAGAGGCTTGTAAGGTACTCTATGAGAACCAGATCGATTTTATATTTCATCTTGTCGGCGGGTTTCACGAACCCTATAAAGAGGAATTCCTGGACTTCTTGAATACTCTCGAATATAAAGAGAAAGTCCAGCTTACAGGGCACACTGACAATGTCGAACAGTATTATTTGGAGAGTGACATCTTTCTCTTTCCAAGTGACGGAGAAGGGCTGAGCAACGCTTTTATAGAGGCCTTGGCCTATGGTCTGAGCTGCATCAGTTATGACAACACCTCATTTCCTGAACTTCAGAACCTTGGGTACACTTTTTCATTGGTACAAAATCAGCAGATCGATCAGCTAGAAGCTGTACTTCTCCAAAATGCCAAAGCGTTTGCGTCTAAGATCAAACTACAGAACAACGCTATGGCAGTGCAAACTTTTTTTACATCGAAAAACGAGTTGGCAAACCTGACAGCTCTGTTAGTGAGCTGACAGCGATGGCGGCTTTGCGCAATGTGAATTTGCTAAAACATTCGAAAAAACCGAATCTTGGGAAACCCTATGCCTAAAATACTATTTATTGTAAAAAACAAAAATGAGGCCTCTTCGCGTTTCAGGGTCTTTGCTTATTTCGACCAACTTCAAAATGACTTTACGCTTCACACCTTCTATGCAGAGTACAACAATAAAAAAGTACCGAAGATCTTTCGTTCACTGATTAAAAGACTACGCTTTTTATCACTCCTCTGGAAGGCTAAAGAGTATGATCTTCTCTATATGCAGCGCCCGATGAGTTCAGACAAATCCGACTCGACATTTTTTGAAAAGCTCCTGGTCAAGATCAACCCCCATCTCATCTTCGATTTCGATGATGCACTGTTTGTACAAAATGAACCGAAGATCAAAAGTCTCGTCACTCTGGCACAAACCTGCGTCTGCGGCAACGACTACTTGGCTGAATTTGCCAGACGCTATAATCCCAACACCGTTGTCATTCCAACTGCCATCGACACAGACAGATTTCAACAGCGTTTGCAGACCGACAAGACGACCATTACCATCGGCTGGACCGGCACCAGCGGCAACTATCAGTTCTTTACCGACAAGATGATCAATGACATCGATAGGCTCTTGAACGAGACCCCTAACAGCCGTTTTCTCTTTATATGTGACCGGCCGCCCGAAAAGCGCTTTACGTTCAAATACGACTACATTCCATGGCGAGCTGAAAGCGAGATAGACGATCTGCAGCAGATCGACATAGGGCTTATGCCCTTGATCGATTCCCCGTGGAGCCGCGGTAAGTGTGGTTTTAAACTGATTCAGTACGGAGCTATCGGCATCGCGTCTGTTGCCTCTGATGTGGGTGTCAATGCAGATGTGATTTTGGATACGAAAAGCGGCTACCTTGTCAAAGATGATGACTGGTATACCCCGCTTAAAGCCCTCCTCAAGCATCAAGACTTAGCGCGCGAAATGGGGCAGCAAGCACAACTTCATATACAAAGACATTATAGTATCGAAGCTAATTACCTTAAACTAAAAGAGGCAATCTCAACAACCGTTTAAATGGGTATCTAACCCCTTCGTCGCTACAAAAGCACCTTCTTTTTCTCTATCCCTCATCAACTTTACTTCCGGCGGAACTTCTGTTGTCGGCTGAGCATCATTATGTTTATGATATAAATGAAATACATTAGCTATGTTTTTACTCGAAAACGATTCGCAACCGCTCGCTTTAAAACGCCAATCCAAGTCGGTATCGTCGCCCAGACATGAGAAACCATAACTCTCATCAAAACCGTTTATTCGTATAAAATCTTCTTTATAACAGGACCAATTACACCCTATTATATTGGCATTTCGTTTTCTCTTACTAAGAAAAAGTTTATATATCCATCCTTTTGGGTTTATATAAATACCCTGTTCAACACGTGCTTCTTTATCAAAGATCAAAAGTAGCGCGTAAAAGAAAAAATACTTTTCAAGCTTCTTTACAGACAACTTCCCTTGTCGTATTTTCTGCGACAGCTCGGGAGTGAGGTGAACACGTCTTCCTGACATCACGCGTTTAGGCTTAGCCACTAAAATTTGCGCTTCAATAAAGGTCGAGTAAGGAATGATATCACCATCAATAAAGATAAGATAATCACCTTCACTGATACTGACTGCTTTATTTTGAATAACAGTCTTTGTCCGTCCAATATCTGGATGCGCGACATGTTTAATATCCAGACCCGTATAGGATTCTAAGAACCTTCTCGTTTCCAAAGCATTATCATCCTCTGCAATGATGACTTCAAAATTTTTATATGTCTGCTTCTTCAATGCATCTAAGATAAGGCTAATGGCTTCGATGTCTTTATATAAGGTGACAATCACACTCACTTTCATGAGAGCTCCTGCAGTAACGTGCTCAATTTGTCAAACTGTATGTCATTACTGAACATCGCCTCAACTTTTAAACGCGCATTGTTCGAGATATCTGTACGCAGCGTTTCATTGCTGCTGAGCATCTTGATTTTTGCCGCGAGGTCATCACTGCTGCCCTTTTCAAACAGCAGGCCA
>NZ_JBFFOH010000098.1:0-9131 GCF_041562805.1 Sulfurovum sp.
AGTGTTGTCAGTTCTACAAGTGAAGTGTTATAGTCTGATTCGTCGACGGTTATTTTTTCTGTATACTCCGGTGTCGGAAATGCGGTGAAGGGCAGAGTGTTTTTTGATACCCTATATACAAGTATATTGTCGTCTCTGTACGCTTTCCAGCGATCAGCTGCTTCATCGTCTTCAGGCATCGCGTAACGTATCAGGGCGACGAAGTCATCAGCAGTGCTCTGTTTCCCAAGTATGGTGTTGTCACCAACGGGTTCTGTGAAAATGACTTGGCTTTGCAGCCCTGCAGAAGCAGCATCGGCGACAAGTGCATCGGCTAGGAGCTGGTTCGCCGTCGTGATATAAACCACGGCATTGCCGCTCCATGCAATATTCGCATCATCTTCTATGACAACGTTGTTGATATCGTTGCCCAGACTGCCAAATACTTCTGCCCGATCGGGATTGGGAGTGGCTTTCGTGTAAGTGTCATAATGGGAAGTATCACGGCTGAACATATAAGTTTGATACCCCATATAGGCCGCTTTGGGAGGAAGGTTGACAATGGTCATCAACGCATCGTTTTCACCAAGTCGAAAGAACATATTGGTCTTGTCGCCGTTTGGTCCTGTGGCGCTAAACTCATACGCGTAATACGGGTCCAAATACGTCTGCTCAACGGGAAGTTGCGGAATCAGGTAGGGGGCGGCCGGATTGTTGGCAAAACAGGTACCGAAAACCTCGATCAGTTTCACGCATTCAGCATTGTCTACCATATAGAGGCTTCCCTGTGTGACGTTGTAGTCACGTGTACCGAGTGACTCAGCCCACGATTGCCATGGCTTGATGGGTGCGAGGTCATCTGTCTGCTCAGACGAGCCTGAGCTATTGCACCCCGATAACAATAGTACCGCGCTTAACAGCGCGCCGTATAAAGACACTTTCATAGATCCATGCTCCTTTTATAGTTATATCCTCGTTTCATGTTTAACGTGGGAACCAGTAAAACACCAAAGATAGAAGAATCCCTATCAAAAATATTTTAGTATAAAAAGTATATCAAAAATGTGTTATTTGTAAAACCTTATAAAATAAGTTTAAAAATTGGTGTTTTGATCGAAGAAATAAAGCAAGGCATATCCAAAATTTAGGATACGCCTTGCTTTTTTTATCCAAAGTATATTAATATAATGAACTAGAGACCACCAAGAAATGCATCCCAGTGACCAGAATTATCTGGTATTCCTGATCCAGCTTGATCTACTGGTGCAGGATGATGTGCCATAGCGCTTGAAGCTAAACCGATTGTTAGAAGTAAGATTGCTGTTAATTTTTTCATTAAAAATCCTTTTATTTTTTTGTAATGTTTATCTGATATTCAAATCAGAAACGCTTTATTCAGATGAAGTATAAAATAGAAATGTGAAACTAGTGTGAAGAGAAAACTTTATAAAATATATAATTTTTAAGGTTTTGAAGTGCTACTTTTACATGCTTGAACTTATGGCTTATGAGAGCATCTAAAATCCCGAATTTTAGGCATAAAATACAAAATATTACTACAAATTATCCCTAAATAAATTAACTATAACTAACGTTATAAAAATAGCCATATATATATTTTTCAAAAAGTTATATTTTATTACTCTCTAGAATTAAGTATAATAATAAAATAAGGATAAAAAAGTATGTTAGAAGAGCTTACGTCACTTGTTTCACAATATGGTTTATGGATTGTATTCTTTGGTATGATGACAGAAGGGACAATTATGATCATTGTCTCTGGGGTATTCTGTTATCTTGGAATGTTGTCTTTAGCAGAGACCATCCCTGTGTCTATATTTGGAGCACTCATAGGCGACCAATTTTGGTACTTTATAGGTAGGTACTATAGTCAAAATATACTAAACAGATTTCCCTTGATAAAACAAAGAATAAAAAAGCTTGAACATTCTGTAAAAAAACGGGGAGTCTGGCTAGCATTCAGTGGCCGTTTTATTTATACTTGTGCGATATTGTTTCCTGTAACACTGGGTACTTATGGGTATCATTATAAAAAATTTACTCTTTTCAATACACTAGGTATCATAGTATGGAGTGTGTTAGGTATTTCATTAGGATACATATTGGGTACGGGAGCAGAACAGGTTTTTGGAAAAATTGAAAAGATTGAACATGTTACAGGACTTGTATTCATCATTATTTTTTTAGTTTGGTTCACAAAGCCTTATTTCAATAGTAGAGAAAGAGTTTGAAATAGTGAGGTTAAAATATACAACTTCAGTTTATACAGATTAGATATAGTTGTAGAGTTAAATTGAGAGAACGAAGGGGCATTGGTATCATTTGACTCCTATCGTTAGATATTAATCTTCTCTATGTCTTTTACCATTAAATGTAACTACCAATGACAATTTGATTTTTTCTTGTGTATCCAATACTACAAATTCAAAACCATCGATTACTTCCATCGTTTTTACTAAAGCTTTTGTTTGTTGTTTCTCTTGCTTTTTTTCTTGTTCTTCATTTTGATAATATTCTATGTTTGAAGGAATTTTTCTTTGCATTGCAACTGTTAATTGATCAAAAAACTCCGTTGATATAGGGTTGTACATCATTACCTTTCTTGACATTATAAATATGATTATACTATTTAAGCATTAAGTCATATAATGAATGATGGATAAAAAATTAAAAAAATATATAGAACGATATGATTTAATACAGAATTGTGAAACATATGAACTCATGCCAAATGGCGGAATGACAGTTTTGATCAATCAGGAAACAAACTGTGAAGTATTTATTGAAAATCAGGCTTACCAGTTAGAAAATTTCCAAGCCATGCTCATTAATGCCTATGAAGAATCTGTACATATTCAATCTAATAAAAATATAAACCTAATAGCCATAAGATTCAAAGGAGCAGGAGCTTCCTTTTTTTATGAAGAACATATGAATGAACTCATGCAGATTCCCAAAGAACCTATTTTTATAGAAAAAAATATTGTAGAAAATGAGCTTGATACCTATTTTAAAAATCGTTTAAGACCAAGTAAATTACCTTTTAATATTATGAAAATAATTGATTTACTGGATGAGCAAGGAAGTGATTACACTATAGATGAAGTTTTAGAAATAGCAAATGTACCAAGGAAGATCTTGGATAAGATGTTTAGATTGAAAACTGGTTTGACTTTCAAAACCTATGCAACTTTAAAAGAACTTGATACAAAAAGAGCATAGATATGGATAGGATAGAGAGAAAACTCTCTAATAATGAAGTAAGGTGTACTATTTCTTTTCTTTAGGGACTAAAACCCATAATTCCACTTTTTCATTTTCTCTAGAGTCTCTACGTTTGGTTCTTCTAGATGACGCTCTTACATCTCTTGTGAGGTGCAATTCTTTTCTAAAACGGTTATGATTTCGTAGTTCTTCTATGATGGGGTGTGAGCTCTCTTTGTCTACTACTTGTGCTAGATTTGAAAATATGAGGACTATCTTACCGTCAGGAGTAAGGTGCTCTTGTGCTTGTTCAAAGAACCTTGGGAAGAGGTCTTCTTCATAATACATGGCTTTATCGATGCCTTCTTCCAATGCATGTTTTGCTAGTAACCAAGGAGGATTAAACACGATCAAATCAGCTTTCACATCACAATTATCAAATAAATCACCATGATTTAGTGTGATCTTATCTTCAAATCCTAAGCGTTTACTTTCCTCTGCAACACCGATAATGGCATTTTTATTGGTATCTGTTGCGAAGATGTTTTTAAAACCATTCTGGATGAGTTGAAAGGTTAAAATACCAGACCCTACACCAATGTCGATGGCGTTGTCTTTTGCTCCATCATATTTTTTCAACCATTTGTCAAATAACTTTAAATGATCAAATCGTGTAGGGAAATATGTTCCATAATAAGGCTTAAGTGTTAAATCTAAAGTTTTGATCTCAATCCCTGTCTCATACCACTGCCATGAGCTGTTCATGCCTTGCATTTCAGGAAAAGAGACATAAAACTCAGAGACATCAGGATATAACAATGTCAACCAACCACTATCAGGGCCTTTTTTAACAGTGAGCTTATTGTCTTTTACTTTGAGTAATAATCTATGAGAAGCTTCTCTAAAAGCAGCACGATACTCACGTTGTCCTTGAAAACTTTTGTCTGTATGTTTAAGTAAAAGGTTCTTTCTTAGTTCCTTTAGTACTTGTAAACCATTGCTATAAAACTCTTCAACAAGCACATACTTTCCTGCAATCATGTCTTTGACAGTTGCCTCTGTATCCATTTTACGGTAGAAGCTTATAGCTTCGATCTCTGTAGTTATAATATCTGGTCTATCTGCTTGGATAGATTGTAAATCTTCATTCATATGATTATGCCTTTGTCTTATGTCGCAGTTTAATGTATACGGGCTTTGTTCTGGTTTGATTTCTAAAATATTGATGATTTATACCAGAGAATATTGTTTTTTATAAGATATATCACTGGCATCATTTGCAAGTTATTCAAATGCAGTATAATTTAATGTATCTCGCACGCCATTTTATTTAAAATTTCTAAGGTCTTAGTCACATCATAAATAGCACTATGATACTGTTCATCATCAAATTCTATATGGTAATATTTACATGTCTCAATAAGTTTTGGGTTTTTTATATTACCTTTGGTATTGATCGCTTTAACAATCTTTTTATTCTCTTTCATAGTACAGAAATGATTTTCAAAGGAGAGCAACTCTCCAATATGTCTTAATTCAAATGATATGTTATGGGCTACCAATGTTTTAGTGTTTTTACAAAATTCTACAAAGTCCGTATCATCTTCAAAGTACGCTTCATACGTTGCACTTTTTCTTAATCTCTCAAGTCTGTCAGGAGATAGTTTATGTACAGCCAGAGCATGAGGGTTTACTTCATATTCTGAGAAATAATAACGATGAAAAGTATCCAGAACTTTATATTCATTATTTACTTTCTCAACACGGAAAGCTGCCACTTCTATGACATCATGTATATTTGCTGAGTTTGTTTCAAAGTCTAAAATTATCATTTAGTCCTCCAAAGGCTTCGAGTATAAAGGAATCAGGTGATGCTAACTTGTAAAATTTAAACATTTGTTTCTTCTTTATATTTCATTATACGCTCTTCATAACATCACAGTGGCCAGACCCATAGTATTGCGGGTACGCTTACCACTACCACGATGACTTCCAGCAGCAGTCCCAAGCGCCAGTAATCACCAAAGCGAAAGCCGCTTGGCCCAAGGATAAGGGTATTGTTCTGGTGGCCGATAGGTGTCAAAAAAGCAGATGAAGCTCCCACTGCTACAGCCATTAGAAAGGCATCGGCATTTACATCGAGTTGCGCAGCGGTACTGATTGCAATTGGGCACATTACCGCTGCTGTGGCAGCATTGTTCACTAGGTCAGAAAGAAACATTGTAACCACTAGCAGTGTTATCAGGCCAAGAATAGCATCCCCTTGTGTTACCTTATCCAATAAAAAATGTGCAATCATGTCAGCCGTACCGGTAGAGGCGACAGCACCGGCGACCGGAAGCATCGCCGCTAACAACACAATTACTGGCCAATCGATAGCTGTGTAAACTGATCTAAGTGGCACGATGCGCAGCACGATATAGGCAAACATTGCAATGGCGAACAACACGGGCACAGGGAATAGACCTAATGCTGCAGCTCCAACTGTAATAGCCATGATAAAACCAGCGGTAACAGCCTGTCCTTTTTTGGGAACTCGGATGTCACGCGGAGCAAGCGGCAGACAGCCGAATAAGGAGGTAAAACTAGTAATTGCCTCAGGTGCGCCTTGCATAAGCAGCACATCACCAGCCTTGATGGGAATAGACTTTAAGCGTTGAATCGAACGATGACCCTCACGCGATATAGCCAATAGGCTAATACCGTAGCTGGCCCGCAAGTCAAGAGTTAAGGCCGAGCGGCCGATCAAAATTGCGTTTGGCTTTACTACCAGTTCCTGGATTACCACCTCTGACGATTTATGCCTGTCACTATCGTTTTCCTCATTATTAGCCTCTCTGATCGTTCCCATCTCAGCTTGTAGCGGCTCTGCCTTCCCTTCAGTGTTGCCCTTCCGAGCATCCTCTGACATTAAATCCTCTTCCAGTTTGAGACCCAGGCTTGTAAGCGCGGATGATAGTGACTTTGGTTCGACTTCAATAACCAGGATGTCGCCTTCCTTTAGTACACGCCTAGGATTTGGCGCAGAAATATGGACGCCTTGGCGTATCATGCTGACGATCTGGGCATCGGCTTCATCCAACATTTGTTCAGCCTCATTCAGGCGCTTATCCACTGCTTTACTGCCTTCAACAATACGAACTTCACTAAGGTATTTAGCACTGTCAAAACTGCCGGTATCTGCCTGTTTTCGCGTGGGTACTAATCGCCAGCCAACCAAGCCGACAAAAACAATGCCAAAGACAGCAACTGCAAGGCCGACAATGGTGAAATCAAACATACTGAAGCTCTTCATTCCTGTGGTCGCTCGGAACTCGGAAACGATCAGGTTGGTCGGCGTCCCTATGAGTGTGGTCATGCCACCCAGAATTGAGCCAAAGGCCAGTGGCATAAGAATTTTACCAGGCGGCAGGTTCTGTTTGGCAGCCACCTGAATAGCCACAGGCATCAGCACTGCTAACGCACCAACATTGTTCATGAAGGCCGACAGTAGGGCGCCCAAACTGATGAGTGCAAAAATGCTAACAGTTGGTCCTGCTGATGTTGGAATGAATCGCTGGGATAGTATATCCATTGCACCAGAGATCAACAGGCCATGACCGAGCACGAGCACACAGGCCACCGTAATTACCGCTGGGTGGGAAAACCCTGAAAAAGCTTCATTGCCAGGCACCAGACCCGTAACTACACAAACCAGTAAAGCGCCCATGGCAACCAGGTCATGGCGCCAACGCCCCCAAAGGAAGATGACCATAGTTGCAAATAGTACTGCAATAACTATAATCTGATCGTTTGTCATAAAAAATCTCTTGTATGAATTAAAAGTGTTGTGATCAGCAGAGTACTATCCTCCCGTTATTTACATTTTTTAACTTGCGTATAACTATTTATTAGGGGGAACATAATAGTGTCCCACTATTACTATATGTTTCATTTTATCAGTATATCGAATATGTCCTGCTATTTCTTAAAAATATACCAATTTACTATATGTTTACTCAATTTTTCAAAAAAAACTATAAAATGATAACAGTTGCTTATGTCCCTTAGATTATGTAAATAATTTCTTATTCCAATAAGCTATAAAAATCTTTAAATATAGAGCTAAGGTGATAATAATAACTTACTTTTTAGTTTGTACGGCGGATATACGTGCGTATTCTAAGTACAACTTGGGAACGAGGTTCCGGTAGATATCGAAATCATATCTGACGGATCCATGCTTGTTTCAGATGACAGGGCGGGTGCTATGTACCGGATATGGTATAGCGGCAAATATTCATATGTGTATAATTCATGTTCTAAAGTAGATTTATAAAACTCTTTATCTCATTTTGAAGTTCATCATAGGCCAATAAACCGGATTTTAGCTCATGAGATATTTCGGTACTTGCTGCTCCGGCAAGGAGCCCCAGTATCATCCCCCGGTGCACATTATCGCCTCCTGCATTTGCATTGGCTAAAAGAGAAGCTTTAAAATCTGCCTTATTTCTTTGAAAAAGACATAATAAAAGTGGCAGACCGTGTTCAGGATAACAAGCCGTTGCAAAGCGTTTACCGATGATCTCTTCATCAGAATACTCTTTTAGCACTTCATTAACATCCAAATTCGTATTAGAAAATTCTGTATGGATCTTCCACATCTGATCTTTAGGGATATTCCCCGGACCATGATACTCCCTATATGTTTTTGAGAGTTCCTCCCCTGTGATCTTGATCAGCCTCACCTGTTTAGCATATTTGGAGATAGTCTTTTGCGGGTCTTCCCCGTTTAAAAGTGTGTGCAACAATGGAACCAAGACACCCAACGCTGAAGAGATATTTTCAGATCGGTGTGTTAACTGCTGATGGGAGATTGCCATACCCAGCCCCTGATAAGGCTCTTTTGCCATGAGGGCGAGAACTAAAGGGCGTATTATACCTCCATGTGAACCGATAGACCAGACAGATCGTTGTTTTTGGGCGCAAAGTTCAGGTGCGACTCCTTTGGAATAATTTTCAAACCAGGCGCGGATGTAGATTTCACAATAAGGATCTTTATTTTGTCCGGGTGTTGTCATATATGTGATGAAATCATCCAAAAAAGTATCCTGATCATAACTTCCTTTGGCAATGACTGAACGCATTAGCACGCGTACAAGATGTGCACCCAAGGTGTTTTCTCCTGCCTTTAATCCATGATGGTAGTGATAGCGTTCATTCAGAGTCGGCATAGCGTTTGCATGTTCACCGGCACGTTCAGCAGTCCTTATGTTGATGTGGTTATAGGGAGTGTCATAAAAACGGATATGCTCATGCAATATATCATAGGAACGGCCAAGCTCTTTTGCTTTAGGAACATCAGGATGGTAACCATTTCCAACCATAAAAGATTCCGGATGAGGATGAGGCGCGTCATTGTAACCTGTAATAGACCCAAAATCCTTTTTAAGGTAATCAAGTCTGTAGTACCAGTGTGCAGGCATGCAGAGGGCATCAGAGATAAAAAGTCCCCAAAGTGCATTTTCAATACGTAGTTTTTTATTCATAGCTCAATCCTTTCTTTTATGTATCTTTAGCATAGCAAAGCTCTGTGTAGTATCTGCAGATCGATAAAAATGACTATATAAGGGAGAACAAGAGAGATATGAGAGGGGGGGGAAGTTAGACTCATTCATTATTTCACTATGAGAGAAGCACTTAACCCTCTAGAGAAAGGTGGTATATCTATGCTATCATTAAATTTCGCATAAAATTTCCAGCTATGATCATACTACGCTCTTTAAACTTTGAAGCAATACCCTCTACATACACTTCATCTAATGTCTCTGTAAAAAGTTTTAGCCACTGTTCAAAAGTCTCACGCTTGAGTTGTCCTAATTTTGTATGAGGTAAAAACAAATTACCACTATATTTGGGATTACCAAGTGCCAGAGAAGACCAAAAGC
>NZ_JBFFOH010000099.1:0-9074 GCF_041562805.1 Sulfurovum sp.
CCAGATTCTGAAACGGCTAAACGTTATCAGGAAGCAGCGTCTAACCTTCTTACATTTATTGATAAAGTAAATGCTGAAGGTTTAGCAGATAACTCTGGCGTACAGCCTACAACACCTCCAGGTGTAAGTGCTTGTAGTACAGGTGCAGGTGCGGCAGCATCTACACCAGCTCCTGCAAAAACTGAGGGTGAAAGTTGTGGAACAGGCTGCGGCTGCCATTAATTTTCGCATTATTTAGCGCCAGCTTCATCCCGGAGTTTGGTGCTACATTCAGTGACTTACTACAAGTAAGCTCCTTCATTATGCCCCAAACTTCAGAATAAATCTAACACTAACTAAAGCGAAACAATGGGCATGGAATATCCTACTAACTTTCACAGAACATAATCACTGCTTCTAATTTTCTTCATCTTTCATTATATGCAACTTAGTCGCATTTAATATAGTTTCAGTTATAATCCAGCCATGAAACTTGAAGAACTGATCAAAAATAAAAATATTAAGCTCACCACTGCAAGAGTAAGGATATTAGAGATCCTAAAAGAAGCGGATAGACCTTTATGTTATGAAGAGATTAAAAATGATATCTCTATGGATAAAGCGACTTTCTATAGAAATATCTCAAAGTTTGAGGAAGAAGGTATCTTAAATGCTTTTGAATCCAATGATAAAAAAAGATATTTCGAAGTTAAGCTAAATCCCCATGCACATTTTGTTTGTGTAGAGTGCAGTAGGGTGGAGTGTATTAAAAATATAGATATCACGTTGCCAAATTATGAAATTAATAATGTCATTATCAACGGTAAATGTTCATCTTGTTTAGCGTCTGTTTGATCTATCTCATAGTTTAACACTTAATTTAATAATACGAAAGGAGACAATCTTTATGAAACTAAAACAGTCCGTTAATTTACTCTTGATTGCTCTTTTTGTATGGGCATTTCAAAGTACAACCATTCACGTTCAGCATCATGAACTGGAGGAGATCTCAGAATGCCACGTCTGTGATAGATCCCAGAATATGAAGCTCTATCAACATAATAGTCATGTGGTTGTAGTGAATGAGAATCTTGCTGTAAAAATAAGAAGACAAGTAGAAAAGGTTGTCGTTAATCCAAAGTTTGACTACACAAATGTACCACCATTTAAGCAGATTGACAATCTGGAAAATCCGGAATATACTCCCAGCTACGTAGCACTAGGGTTTAATGCCACTGCACCTCCCGTATATTTTTCATAATCAAAAAATAATTCAACAGTAAACACTAACAACATGAATAAAATATACATAAGGATATTTATGAAAAAAATATGGATGATGAGTGCCGCAGTATCAACACTACTGTGTGCACAAGAAATAACACAAGAGTCAATAGCTCAACAATTAGAAAATAAAAAAGTAAAAGCAGCTAAAGAGAGTGGTTTTATGCCTGACCTTTCACTTGTTGTGGATACTTCTTACACAGATCAATCTTTTGATGAAGATGGTCATGCTGATCATCTTGAGATCCCAGGTTTTGTACATGGAGGAGGACATGATCATGCAGATCATGGGCATAGCTCACTTGCAGGGGAAGATGGTTTCAATTTTAACTACGCAGAACTTACTATAGGTGCATCTGTCGATAACTATTTTGATCTGAAAAGTGTATTTCACATCACTGAAGATGACTTTGAAGTCGAAGAAGCTTATGCAACGACACGTGCGTTACCCTATCATCTTCAGGCTAAAATAGGTAGGTTCAAGAGTGATTTTGGATATCTTAATAACAAACATCATCACAACTACAACTTTTCAGATATGCCACTCATCTATCAAAGCTTATTAGGAGATCATGGGCTTAGAGAAGACGGTGCACAGCTCCAATATGTGATGCCGCTTTCTGTCTATGTTATGGTTGGTATTGAAGCTTTAGAAGGTGAGAATGAACAGAGTTTTGGTGTAGATTCTTTTAGCCCATATAATGCAGGTGAAGACTTTAATGGAGTAGATAAAGTTTCATCACCAGGTCTTTGGGTAGGATATGTAAAAAGTTCATTTGATATGGCTGGAGGTACGCTTCTTGGTGGTTTGAGCATGGCCAAAGGAGATAGCCGTATCGATCATTTGGAAGATGAAGAGGGTGCACACGCTTTTGCTGGTGATACAACACTTTATGGTGTGGATCTAGTTTATAAAAAGTATTTTGCTGCTGATCATGTGATCACATGGCAAAGTGAATATCTTTACCGGGAGATGGATGGCACAAAATACATACCAAATGACACGCAAGATGCATGGGCCAATGAGATCTCTCAAAAAAAAGAGCAGGCAGGTTTTTACAGTGAACTTGTGTATCAGTATGACAAAAACTGGCGAACTGGTGCACGTTATAGTGCCATCACACAAAATGATATCACTGCAGATGGCATGATGCAGGATATGCCTGATGATATGTATGTGGCTTCGGCGATGCTTGAGTATAATCCAAGTGAATTTAGTCGTTTGAGATTACAGTATAATCATAATAGCTCTTTGTATAATGAAGAGGGTGAAAAAAACAATAAAAATGAAGTGGTATTACAATTTAATTATGCCATTGGTGCCCATGGCGCACATGCTTTTTAGGAGTAAGAAATGAAAATAGTATGGATGTTATTACTTTTTGTAAGTACACTCTTTCCAAAAATGAATGTGGCTGTTGCTTACCCATATATTGAACAGTTGGTGCATGAAATTGCGCAAGACAAAGTAAAGATCGATTTACTTTCACGTGGTAACTGGGATCCACATTTTGTCGTACCAAAACCTTCATTGGTTGCCAAGTTACGTGACAGTGACCTGTTGATCATAAATGGTGCATCATTGGAGATGGGGTGGTTGCCACCGCTCATTAAAAGTGCGCACAATACCAAGATACAAAAAGGTGCCAATGGATACTTGGATCTAAGTGAGTTTGTAAAACTTCAAGATATCCCAAGTAATGTAGACCGTTCTATGGGGCATGTACACGAAGAGGGAAATCCGCATTTCGCACTTGATCCTTATAACATCATACCACTTGGAGAGGCGATCATGCTTACACTTTCACTGCATGATAAGAAGAATTATACTTTTTACAAGAAGAACTTTGAGTCTTTTAAAGTACATTGGCAAAAAAAATTGAAATCTTATGACAAAAAAATGCGTGGGTGTAAAGGGATGATGGTTGTACAGTATCATGAACTCTATAATTATTTTTTAAAACGATATGGCATAAAATCTCTTGATAATCTTGAACCTATTCCTGGTATCAAACCAAATTCAAAACATGCACTGAAGCTTGTGAATGAGATTAAAGAGCATAATGTTAAATTAATACTTCAAGATGTCTATCATGAACACAAAACAGCTGAATTTATAGCTAAAAAAACAGGTGCAAAAGTAGTTGAACTGCCTCATGATGTGGGCTCTCTCAAAGGTACGCAAACGCTGGATCGTTTTTACGATACTCTGGTAGGTAGGACATGCAACTAATAGAGCTTCTTTGGCCAGCTTTTGTACTGATCATACTCTTGGTGTTCATACATGTGATATTTGGTTTGGAGATCATCAAAAGAGGCGTGATCTTTACTGATCTTGCGATCGGTCAGATGGCTGCAGTTGGTATGGCAATCAGTATAGGATTTATGGAGGGAGAATATCAACTATTATTGACACTGACCTTTGCACTTTTGGGAGCACTCCTGATCACCTATGCTACACGAAAAATTGAACACATCGAAGCATTTATAGGTATGCTTTACGCATTGGGAGCTTCAAGTATCATGCTCCTTTTAGCGAGTAGTCCGCAAGGAGCTGAACTTTTTCAAAAGCTAAGTGCTACAGATATCCTTTTTACTTCAGCAAGTGAAATATACCCCGCTGGACTACTCTATACGTGTGTTGCACTTGTAATGTTTGTTGTTTATCCTAAAACAACAGGGTTATTGAGAGAACTTACTTTTTTTAGTATGTTGGCACTGACTGTGACATCATCTGTACAGCTTGCCGGTGTATTGGTTGTTTTTGTTTTACTTGTTGCACCTTCTTTTATCGCACTCTCACAAAAACGTTTCACGCCGTTGTATCTGGCATGGGTCAGTGGATTATTTTTATCTGTAGTTGCTTTGGTTGTTTCATACTATTTTGATCTGCCTACAGGTTACAGTATCATCTTTTTTCAGAGTATATCAGTGATTATATTTTCTTTTTTTGTGCACAAGAGAGTATAGACTCATTCTTTAGGAGAATGATTTTTAGATACAATACATAAAAATAAACACATGGAAAATACAATGACATCAGCAGAAAAACTCAAAAATCTTTTAGAACTCGAAATTATTCCAGATCTTGAAGTAGCCATAGACGAACTTTTTAGTGCTATAGACAAAGCGAAATCCGCTTCAAAAGAACAAAAAGAAGACTTAGAAGAGATGAGAGAGATGCGTACAGAATGTTTCGCTATCATTGAAGAACTTGGCCGTGATGAGCTTGAAGATGATGAGATAGAAGAACTTCTTGCTGAACTTATAGAGATGAAAACAGAGGAGTAAAACCTCTTTTTTCTCTCTCAATACCTTCTGACACTTTTCTCTCCCTCTCATAACTTAACATTTTAATTAAGGAAATATTTAGCCTATTTAAATTATAGTGCGGTATCAAACCTCTCGGGGAGCTAATAAATCTTTATTGATTTTGCGGCTGAGATAGCGAAAGCTTGACCCGTTGAACTTGAACTGGATAACACCAGCGTAAGGAAGAGAATCGTAATTAACTTATTAAAAATAAATAATTTTAAAGGCTATTTTGCTTTTTATTATTTATATTTACTTACACTTCTTTCCTTATATAAATAAAAATTTTATATAAAGAGAAATCATGACAAAACCATTCAAAGACACACTGACAACTTCTAATGAACTTTTAACCAGAGAGCCATTTCCTGCATCAACAAAGGTTTATCTCAAAGGGAAGATACACAAAGATATTCGTGTACCTGTAAGAGAAATCTTATTAAGTAATGATACAAAACTTGGTGTATATGATACTTCTGGTCCTTACACTGATCCAACAGTTGACATCGATGTAGGAGAAGGAATCCCTGCCATTCGTAAAGAGTGGATTTCTGCAAGAGGTGATGTAGAGGAGTATGAAGGACGTATTATGGCACCTGAAGACAATGGCTATAATACAGAAGAACAACTTGAATTCGTTACGGCAGGAGCAACAGGACTTGTAAGAACACCACTTAGAGCCAAGAAAGATGAAAATGGAAAAGGGAAAAATGTCACCCAACTCTGGTATGCAAGACAGGGGATCATCACACCTGAGATGGAATTCATCGCTATTCGTGAGAGTCAAAACCTTGCTATGCAAGAAGAGTATCTTCAAGATGCAGAGCGTGAAGCAAGACTTAAAGGTGAAAACTTTGGTGCAAACTTACCTGAAATGGTAACACCGGAATTTGTAAGAAAAGAAGTAGCCGAAGGTAGAGCGGTCATCCCTTGTAACATTAATCACCCGGAAGTTGAACCAATGATCATAGGTCGTAACTTCTTAGTGAAAGTAAATGCCAATATCGGTAACTCTGCTACGACTTCGAGTATCGCTGAAGAAGTGGAAAAAATGGTATGGTCTACACGTTGGGGTGGAGATACGGTTATGGATCTTTCAACAGGTAAAAACATTCACACAACACGCGACTGGATCTTACGTAACTCACCAGTGCCAATTGGTACAGTCCCTATCTACCAGGCACTTGAAAAAGTAAATGGAATCGCAGAAGATCTGACCTGGGAAGTCTTTAGAGATACACTCATTGAACAGGCAGAACAAGGAGTCGATTACTTTACCATACATGCAGGGCTTCTCTTACACCATGTACCTATGACAGCTAAAAGAGTAACAGGTATTGTTTCTCGTGGCGGGGCAATTATGGCAAAATGGATGATCCACCATCATAAAGAAAACTTCTTGAACACTCACTTTGAAGATATCTGTGAAATTATGAAAACGTATGATGTGACTTTTTCACTGGGTGATGGTTTACGTCCAGGTTCTGGAGCAGATGCAAATGATGAAGCACAGTTTGGTGAACTTGAAGAACTTGGAAGATTGACTAAGATAGCATGGAAACATGATGTGCAAACAATCATCGAAGGCCCAGGGCATGTACCAATGCATATGATCAAAGCGAACATGGACAAACAACTTGAAGTATGCCATGAGGCACCTTTCTATACACTTGGGCCCCTAACGACTGACATTGCGCCAGGTTATGACCACTTTACATCAGGTATCGGTGCAGCAATGATAGGCTGGTATGGTTGTGCGATGCTTTGTTATGTAACACCAAAAGAACATCTTGGACTTCCAAATAGAGACGATGTTAAAGAAGGACTTATCACTTATAAAATCGCAGCACATGCAGCAGACATTGCGAAGGGACACCCTGGTGCCCGTGCTAGAGATGATGCGATGAGTTTGGCACGTTTTGAGTTTAGATGGGTAGATCAGTTTAACATCGGTCTTGACCCAGATAGAGCGAGAGAGTATCATGATGAAACCATGCCAATGGAAGCAGCAAAAGTGGCTCACTTTTGTTCTATGTGTGGACCAAAGTTCTGTTCTATGAAGATCTCTGCTGAGGTGAGAGAGTATGCAGATAACTTGGGAACTGATGTCGAGACTGCCAAACAACACGGAATGGATGAAATGTCTATGACTTTTAAGGAAATGGGTTCGGAAGTCTATGTTGAAGCAGCTAAGATAGAAGAAAAGTAAAATCATGAATATATGTATTGCAGGTGTTGGTTTAGTAGGTAGGGTGTTAGCACTTAACCTACTGCAAGGTGGTCACACAGTAACACTTTTTGATGAAGACACAGCATATGGAGACAAAGCTGCAGGTATGACTGCAGCAGGAATGTTAGCAGTCTTTGCTGAGTTGGAGAGTGCTGAATCTGTGATATTTGATCATGGAAATCGTTCTATTGCACTTTGGCCTGATCTATTGGAACAGGTTGGTATCGCGGATGCATATCAACAAGAAGGTAGTATTATTACTGCGCATCCACAGGATTATAATGAACTTGACCATTTTATAGAAACCCTCAAATATAAAGTACCGGAAGCTTCAGAGATCAAGCTTTTAGACAGACAGGCATTAACACAACTTGAACCAGATCTGGAGCAACACAGTAAAGCGTTTTTTATACCACAAGAAGGGCAAGTTGATGCCCAGCGTTTTATGAAGGCTTCAAGTGATTATTTACTCTCTCATTCTAACGTGATATGGAAAGAAGAATCTAAAGTTAAGAATGTGTCTAATGGAAGTATATCTCTTGAGGATAAAGTAGAAACATTTGACTGGGTATTTGATACACGTGGTCTTGGTGCTCAGGAAGATATGGACGATTTACGTGGGGTAAGAGGTGAAGTTTTTTGGCTGGATGCTCCTGAGGTGAATATTACCAGACCTACGCGTATGTTACATCCACGTTACAAGATCTATATTGTTCCAAGACCCAATAACAGATATGTCATTGGAGCAACAGAGATAGAAAGTGAAGATAAAAGTCCTATGTCTGTACGTTCGAGTTTAGAATTACTTTCTGCAGTCTATAGTATGCATTCTGGATTTGCGGAAGCACGTATTGTGAATATGCTTACAAACTGTCGTCCATCACTCAGAGACAATTTGCCAAAGATAGAACATGGTACAAAGATGACACGTATTAACGGGCTGTATCGACATGGTTACCTATTGGCACCTGCAGTAGTGGAAGAAGCGTTAAATGGGGGTATAAACAAATGATAAAAGTATCAGTGAATGGTGAAGTAAAAGAGCTTGAAACAAATTTAAATGTAGGTCAGATGATAGAAGCACTTGAATATAAAGTAAAAGGTTTTGCTGTAGCTGTAAATACTACTTTTGTGCCTATCGCTAAGTATGATGAGACAATTATAAAAGAGGGAGACACCATAGATATTTTGGCTCCCGTACAAGGTGGATAAAATGACGAAACATTTAGAATCGAATGATGATACATGGGAAATCGGTGGAAAAACCTTAAAGAGCAGACTGCTTATAGGCTCTGCACTTTACCCAAGTCCAGCCAATATGGAAGATGCGATTAAAATTTCAGGTGCGCAAATTGTGACAGTATCTTTGAGACGTCAAGCTGCAGGTGAGGGAAGAGGTAACCCATTTTGGGATATTATCAAATCATTAGGGATCGAAGTGTTACCAAATACAGCAGGTTCACACTCCGCTAAAGAAGCTATCACCACTGCACAGATGGCAAGAGAAGTTTTTGGTACAAACTGGGTGAAATTGGAAGTCATAGGTGATCAGTACAATTTACAGCCAGACCCATTTGAGACGGTAAAGGCAGCAGAAGTACTCATAAAAGAGGGATTTGAAGTTTTCCCTTATACTACGGATGATCTGGTGGTTGCAAAACGTCTTGCAGATGTAGGATGTAAGATCATCATGCCGTGGGGTTCTATGATAGGCTCAGGAAAAGGACTGATGAATCCAGACAATCTTCTAGCCATTCGTAAGCAGTTTCCAGATCTGCAGTTAGTTGTTGATGCAGGGATAGGAAAACCATCTCATGCAGCACAAGCGATGGAGCTTGGTTATGATGCTGTACTACTTAACTCTGCTATAGCTTTGGCACAAGACCCGGTTAAAATGGCAGATGCATTTAGGGTTGCAGTAGAGGCAGGACGATTAGGATATGAAGCAGGGGTGATGAAGGAACGTGAGTTTGCTTCTCCCTCTACTCCTACAGTTGGAACACCTTTTTGGCATCAATTTACTTAAGTAGGAGTTAACTCCTCCTACTTAAGGATAATCAAACCTAATTTTTTGTATAAGTTACTTATCAATCTCTCGGGGTGCTACATATCTTTAATGATACATAGCTGAGATAGCTTAACCGCTTGACCCGTCGAACTTGAACTGGATAATACCAGCGTAGGGAAGAGAATCGTACATAATCTACTTTGATAAATAATTTATCACTTTTATCTACTTCTCCTCCTTTAATATATACATATTTTAAGG
>NZ_JBFFOH010000100.1:0-8906 GCF_041562805.1 Sulfurovum sp.
CCCAACGGATTTAACATCAATGAGGGATGTGGTGCGATGCATCCGGAGTATTTGGCAAAGGCCGTACTTGAGTATCGTGCAGATGTCGGGATAGCACTTGACGGGGATGCGGACAGACTGGTCATTGTAGATGAAAAAGGTGATGTGGTCGATGGCGATAAACTGATGGGTGTACTTGCTGTATATCTTAAAGCTCAAGGTACGCTCAAAGGTAATGGAATGGTTGCTACAGTGATGAGCAATCAAGGACTTGATGAGTATCTTGCTTCAGAGGGTCTTACTTTACATCGTTCTGCTGTGGGAGATAAAAATGTAGTGGAGATGATGCAGGAATACGGCATGAATTTCGGTGGCGAGCAAAGCGGACATATCATTTTCTCAGATTATGCGAAGACGGGAGATGGTATCTCCAGTGCATTGCAGGCCTTGTCTTATCTGGTAGATACAAAGCAAAAAGCAAGTGAAGCATTTAACCCGTATGAGTCGTATCCTCAAATTCTAGTAAACCTTTTGGTGGAGGAAAAAAGAGACTTTGACACTATTGATGGGCTTGATGCCTTGAAAGAAAAAGTAGAAAACCTAGGTATGAGGCATCTTTTCAGGTACTCCGGAACAGAAAACAAAATTCGTCTTTTACTTGAAGGAAAAGATGAAAATAAACTTGAAGAGATGATGGAAGAGTGTAAAACATTCTTTAAAGGTGCGCTAGCCTAATGAGAGGGGTGGCTGTCTTTTTTCTTGTCCTTTTGGGGACATTCATCATCGATCAGAATATCAAATCACTTTTTGTGGAGGGGTATTATCGTGCAGGAGAGTGCATTGACCTTGAGCTACACTACAATAAAGGTGTAGCTTTCTCTATGTTGGCATTTCTTGGACCTTACCTTAAATGGATCCAAGCAGTGCTTGTTCTGGGTATCTTATTCTTTATTTTCAAAGAGGGATACATCAAGCGTTATGCATTTCCAGCAGGGCTACTGATCGGTGGCGCACTGGGTAATGTGTATGATCGTTTTGTACATGGAGGAGTAGTTGACTATGTCGCTTGGCATTGCGGCTTTAATTTTGCTGTATTCAATTTTGCAGATGTGGCCATAGACCTTGCTGTGGTGTGGATACTTATCATGGTGTATTTTTTCAAAGAAGACGCTGAAGAGAAATGAAAATAATTTTCTTCCTTGTAAGCTTTTTGGGGTTACTTCAAGGAGAGATCTTGAATACAGAGATAGCCCCTTCTTCTAACGAAAATCAATTTCAAGGCATTACCCTTTTAGCTCAGAAAAGACTTTTGTTTAAAGAGATCAGCGGGTTGAAATTTTCTGAGATCTCAGATGTAACATATGATCTAAACGAAAAAAAACTTTATCTGCTAAGTGACGAGGGAATACTTTTTGTTTTTGAGGCAACTTTTTCTGACAGGATAGAAACATTCAATGCCGTAAGAGGGATGAGACTGGCTAAAAAAGAGGGTAAAAAGTTTAAGAAGTGGCGTCATGACAGTGAAGGGTTGGCTTTAGATAATAAAGGACATCTTTATGTTTCTTTTGAAGGCAGAGCCAAAGTAGGAAAGTTTAACCAAAAAGGTGAAATGGTTAAAAAGTATACGCTACCTAAAAAACTGAGAGACCCTAAAAATTACAGAAGTCGCAATAAATCTTTAGAAGCCTTAACCTGGCATCCCAGATATGGCTTGCTTACTGCAGCAGAATGGCCACTGAAAAATAAACAGAAAAAAGACCAGACTGTGTACGCCTTGAATGGGAAAGAGTGGCAATTCAAGGCAGAAGCAGAACAGAGAAGTGCTGTTGTCGCAATGGAAGTGATGGATGACGGTAATCTTCTGGTCATGGAGCGTTCTTACAGTGGTCTTCTAAATCCTTTTGTGATAACGTTAAAAAAAGTCTATCTTAACAAGTGCAAGAACAAGATGTGTAAAAGCGAACTTTTGATTAAAATGAACAGCCATCAAGGGTGGAGCATTGATAATTTTGAAGGTTTGGCCAAAGTGGGGAAACATCGTTATGTGATGGTAAGTGATGATAATGGCAATTTTTTTCAACAGACGTTATTGATTTATTTTGAAGTCACACATTGAGTCTAACATACCTTAAGGTATAATCTTCGTATGAAAAAATCAATTAAAATAATACTTTACAGTGTACTGAGCGTGATATTAGGGTGCATGGTTTTCTTTGGTGTTAAAGCATATGACCAAGCGATACTTTATGAAAAGGCGACTACGGAACTGGTGTCGTATCAAGATGCTGGACAGCAGGCAAGTCTCCAACTTGAAAAATTTGCAAAAAGTTTATTGGGGGATCTTTATGAAGATGAACAAAAGATCAATCTTGATAAGATCCGTGAAAAACAGACAAAGGCCATGCTTCAGGCGCAAGAAAATACCATTTACTTTATGGTTCTGTTAGGGGTTATATTGATTTTATCTCTTCTTGGCTCTTTACGGACCTTTACGTTGTTTGGTTCTTTGTCTGCCACAGTGACACTTATCCTTGGTCTCATTACCCCTATCCTGATGGTGACCATTCATAAAGAAGTGGAATATTTAGGGGATATCGTACTCTCCTTTGAATCAAAGGGTGTGATCGGATCCATAGTAAAACTTTATGAAAGTGGAGATATTATTGTTGCAATCGTAATACTTCTTTTTTCTGTGCTGGTCCCCGGACTGAAAGTACTCTCTTTGCTTTTCGTCTCGATATTCATGGAGAGTAAATTTGCGCATAGTATTATCAAGTTTTTTAAGATGATAGGAAAATGGTCTATGGTGGATGTCTTTGTCGTAGCGGTTTTCTTAGTGTATCTTACAGCCAATAAAGGGGATGTGAGCCGTGCAGAAGTTGAAGTGGGGCTTTACTTCTTTTTGGCGTATGTGATTGTTTCTATGTTTGTCAGCTTGAGTGCGGACAAGATGTTATCTGCGAACAAGAGCATATACTGAGCAAGGGATAAGGTGAGTTAGATCACCATATCTATATCATCATGATCTTGACAGTATTTAAAGATACGATCTCTCTCTTCCTCTGTTTCCACAGTGCAACTGGCATTATAGGTATGAAACTTACCGGTTTTTGAAGAATTACCTAAAGAGCAAAGATGTTTTTTTTCTCCCATCGCTTCTTTAATGCAGGCTAAAATGGCTTCCTTATCTCTACCTATGAGTTTAAAGCCCCATTGGGTCGGATATTCTATATTGGGTTTTTGGGGTGTGTTATCATCTAAAATCATTGCTTCTCCTTTTGACTTTTATACGCGATTAAAATCACCACTGTTACCGCCGGATTTATTTTCCAGTTGAACATTTTTAATGACCATGCCTTTATCGATGGCTTTGAGCATATCGTAGATAGTAAGCAGTCCTACACTCACTCCGGTAAGGGCTTCCATCTCTACCCCTGTCTGTCCATTGAGCTTTGCTGTGACTGTGAGTTTAAATCCTGGAAGTTCCGGAAGCTCTTCTATATCGGTTTTCACGGAGGTCAGCATGAGTGGATGACACATAGGGATGAGCGTTGAGGTTTGCTTGGTTCCCTGGATGGCAGCAATGACGGCAGTTTGCAGGACAGGACCTTTTTTTGCTGTGTTTGCAACAACAGCATCAAAAGCAGGCTGTCCTACTTCTATGATACCACTAGCTGTGGCAATACGTGTTGTATTGTCTTTATCGGAGACATCGACCATTTTAGGTTTATTTTGTTCGTCTAGATGCGTAAGGTTCACGTGTTATCCTCATACTTATTTAATACTATAATAGGCGTATTTTAACATAAAAAAGACGTAAGTAAAGAAGTGCTGACGATAAAAATAGTTAAAATGACGAAAAAAGTAAGAATATACTTGACTTTTATCATCATATAAGATAACATTATGGAAATTATAATAAATAAAGGGACTCTATGGTTTATGGATATATGAGACAAGTACCAGATTTTCCGAATTTGACTACGCAACAAAGTGATATTTTATCTTTTTCATTAATAAAAGAACTTACAATTGACAAAGAAGTGGTTGAATATGCGACAAAAAACCTTCTGCTGGATGAGAGAGAAGAGTTTGAAGACTTTTTACAAACGATGCAGGATGGTTACACAGTTATTGTCTCTTCTTTGTATATACTGAGTGACAGGGTAGAAGAGTTGGTAAAGGTTATTAACTGTATGCTCAGTCATAATGTTAATCTTTGGATCGTAGATAAGAATATGCTTATGAACAAAGATACAAACATGGTGGATATCTTTCCTTTGCTCAATGCATTAAGGACAGAGGAAAAAGAAAAAACAAACCATATAGGACGTCCAAAAGGCAGTAAGTCAAGTTCTAAGTTTGATATTTACCAAAGAGAGATCATCTCTCATTTGAGTGAGGGAATGAGTGTCAGTGCTATATCTAGAAAATTAAACGTGAGCCGCAGTTCTTTGAAAGACTATATTGAGTCACGAGGGATCAAGGAATTAATAGAAGGGTCATGGATAGAGATGGATCAATCAAGAAGTGACAGAAGTATGGAGAATATTGTACTTATCTGTCCGTTTGAAGAAGCAAGAAAAGCAAAAAAACAGAAGGTGTCATAATGGAAACAACAATAGAAGAACAATGTCTCTCGGAAAAGAAAAAAAATAAATCAAAAGAGTATTTAAAGGGTTGGGTACCTTATCGTATAAAAAGATATTGGGCATATGTGGCTGCAACGGTAGTAGCTTTGGCGGTGCCATGGATCACAATCAATGGTAATCATATGTTCTTGCTAAGCTTTGATCAGAAAAAACTACACTTGGCAGGTATAGCGTTTGATATGCAGGAACTTTATCTGATGCCATTTTTACTTATGCTCCTTTTTCTTGGGATATTTGCAGTCACTGCAGTAGGGGGTCGAGCATGGTGTGGATGGGCCTGTCCTCAAACTATTTTTCGTGTGATCTATAGAGATGGCATAGAAACAAAACTTTTAGGTCTACGTAAAAAAATAAAGAACAAGCAAAAAGACCCGGATATGAGCAAGCTGGAAAATAAAGTGAAAAGTGTTATTGCTATTTTACTATGGTCTGTGTTGGCATTTGTGGCTGCTGCCAACTTTTTGTGGTTCTTTGTGCCGCCTGAAGATTTCTTCAGCTATTTGAGCAATCCAACAGAGCATATGGTTCTCGTAGGTATATTAGTGAGTACGGCACTGTTTATCATTCTTGATGTAGTATTCATCAAAGAGAACTTCTGTGTCTATATCTGTCCTTACAGCCGTGTGCAGTCGGTACTTTATGATGATGATACGATTATGGCTGTTTATGACCCTATTCGCGGTGGAGACATCTATGAAGGCCATGGATACGAAAGAGAGAAGAAATTTAACAGCCAAAAAGAGTTACTAAAGGTAGACAGTACTGCAGAATGTAACACTTGTGAATCATGTGTAACAGTATGTCCTACACATATTGATATCAGAAAAGGATTGCAGCTTGAGTGTATCAACTGTCTTGAGTGTGTTGATGCCTGTACGTCAGTCATGGGAGCATTGGGTAAACCGAGTTTAGTGCAGTGGTCAAGTGAAAAAGAGACACTTCATCATGCAGGGAAAACTAACTACTTCAGAGGGAAGGTAATCGCATATTTTGCAGTGTTGATGATCGTACTTGTGGCACTGTTTGTTATGGGAAGTAAAAAAGAACATATGCTCTTAAATATAAATAAGGGACAGAGGCTCTATAAGGTACTAGATAATGGTGTGGTACAAAATGACTATATCTTTATGTTTGCAAACACAGATAGAAAAGAACATACCTATTACTTTGAAATCGTCGGCAATGACAAGATAACGATCAAAAGACCTGCAGAACCATTTAAGCTGGGGGCAGGACAGAAAAAGAAAAAAGTTGTCATATTGGAAACAAAAGAACAACTAGCGAATAATGCTAGAAAAGATGTTCCTATACCTATACTCATTAGAGCATATGCGACAGATGATAAAGAAAAAATTGTAATTGATAGAGAGATGGTATTTTTCTATCCTCGTTCAGACTTGGTGAAAAAATAAGGAATATATGATGGAACCGACACTTGACAATATTGAAGACTATAAGAGTAAAGGAAGTACTGAAAAGAGATTGACGATATGGATCGTGATTCTCTCTGGATTATTGCTAGGCTCTATTTATGGAATTATTAGCGCAAATACAAATGTATCAGATACTTTAGTGACAAAAGAACAGACAGGTATAATTAAGTATTAGGAGAGAGATGATGCAAAAAGTATTGGTACTTGGTGGTGGCTTTGCAGGCGTGGAAGCTGCTATCTATCTTAAAAAGCAAGATCTGGATGTAACACTGGTAAGTGACAGGGACTATTTTTATATTTATCCGACTTCTATCTGGATACCTACCGGTGATCTAACAAGAGAGGATGTTTCTGTCCCCTTGGATAAACTTGCAATGAAACACGGGTTTGAGCTTATTGTTGATCCTGTAACACAGGTGGATGCTGCAGAAAAAAAAGTAATCTTAGCAAGTGACCGTGTTCTAGAGGGGTATACCTACATTGTGGTAGCGCTAGGCCAGGACAAGATACAGCATAAAGGGATGGAGCATACACTTTCTATCTGCGGTAAGCCAGAAGAGGCTACAGCACTGTATGAACGTTTAGACACATTGATACACAAAGGCGGGGGTAAGATCGCTATGGGCTTTGGTGGTAATCCTAAAGACACTTCTGCTGTACGTGGTGGCCCTGCATTTGAAGTACTTTTTAATGTGGATACCTATTTGAAGAAAAAAGGTGTACGTGAACACTTTGAACTTACTTTTTTTGCCCCAATGGAAAAACCTGGACAAAAGATGGGTGAAAAAGCGTTAGTGATGATGGACAAGATGTTCAATATGACGAACATCTCTAAAAAAGTAGGAAGCAAAATCACACATTTTGAAGAAGATGGTATCTGTTTTGCAGATGAGACTAAACTGGAATCTGATTTGACGATGTTTATCTCGGCTGGGACGGGACATCATATTTTACAAGAGTCTGGGTTACCACTGAGCGATGCAGGCTTTGTTGTCACCAATGAGTATAATGAGATAGAAGGCTTTGATGGTATTTATGCCATTGGGGATTCGGCTTCTCTTATGGGACCGGAATGGAGAGCTAAACAGGGACATGTTGCTGAGGTAATGGCTAAGAATGTATCTTATAATATTATGAACCACATACAAAACATAGATTCAAAACAAAGTTATATAGAACATTTAAATATTTTATGCGTGATGGATACGGGTAACGGTGCTGCTTTCGTGTATCGTAGTGACAATGGAGGGAAGATGATACCTATGCCTGTAGTGGGTCATTGGATGAAAAAGATGTGGGGATGGTATTGTCGTTATTCTAAATTGGGAAGGATCCCTAGGATCCCTGGCATGTGATACGTATTGAAAAATGACATTATCTTGTCATTTCAACTGTGCGATACTTGATGAATTTAGGTAATTTTTTAGAAATAAGACAAAATCTATCTTATTTAAGATTGTATTTATATTGCTTAAGACATAATGCTTGTACAAAAATTAATTTAAAGGCAATTAAATGGCAACAGTAACATTTAAAAATGACATCGTATGTAACCTAGCAGGTACAGAAATTAACGTAGGGGATACAGCACCAGTAACTACAGTAGTAAACTGTGATCCAATGCTTCAAAATGAAACAATTGGTGGAGAAGGTAAAGTTCAACTTGTAGTAGCAGTACCATCACTTGATACAGGTGTATGTGATGCAGAGACTAGAAGATTTAACGCCGAAGCAGCTAACCTTGACGGCGTAGAAGTAATCACTGTTTCTATGGACCTTCCATTTGCAGCAGCTAGATGGTGTGGTGCAGCTGGAATCGAAAATCTTAAAGTATGTTCAGACTTCAGAAACAAAGATTTCGCTAACGCTTATGGTGTATTGTTGGCTGATGGTCCTTTGGCTGGGATTACAGCTAGAGTGATCTTTGTAATAGGTAAAGACGGTAAAGTTGCGTATAAGCAAGTTGTACCAGAAATTACAACAGAGCCAAACTATGAAGAAGCACTTGCAGCAGCTCAGGCAGCTTGTTAATTCGCTTTTTTACTTTAGATAAACCTCTTCTTGTGAAGAGTGTTTATCTCTATCTACTGTTTCCCTCTCTATTTTTCACACTTCTTTATTTACCGTTAGTTATCCAATTTGTGTTAAAATATCTTAATACTACGCTTCAAGGACAGTAAAAAAATATGCGATATCTCTATGGATGTATGGTACTCATATGGTTGGCAGGATGTAAACAACCTCTTGAACCTACTATTGTTAATAACCAATATACATTAGAAGAGTGCAAAGAAGAGTTACTGGAGGCTGAAGATTTTTCTCAAGGTGAAAGTATAGATAAGATCGTTGTAGTTAAGAACGAGCGTAAAATGTATTTGTACAAAGACAATAAAGTGACGAATACACTACCGGTTTCTTTGGGTAAAAATCCTATAGGAACAAAACAGCAGCAAGGAGACAACAGAACACCTGAAGGTGAATTTTGGATTTCCAGAAAACTCTGTTCTCCTAAATACTATCGTTCTCTTTGTATCTCATACCCACGACCGGAAGATAAAGTAAGAGCTGCCAGACGGGGCGTTAATCCGGGAGGAGCGATCACCCTCCATGGACAACCTACCTGGAATGCAGATGGCAAAGGGGATAGTTATACGCTTTCTCAAAATTGGACGCAAGGGTGCGTGGCTGTGACAAATTCTGCGATGAAAGAGTTGTGGTATGCTGTGCGTGAAGGTGTACCTATTGTTATACGATAAGGGTAGAGTATGAGATATACGCAAAAGCAGATCGATAAATTTAATCGTCAAAAATACATCGTGGAACTAGAAAAAATCAGTAAAAA
>NZ_JBFFOH010000101.1:0-8808 GCF_041562805.1 Sulfurovum sp.
CTTTACTTTGGGGCTAGGTCTTCATCTTGCCTACCACTTCAATGAATCTATCTCTCTCCATGCAGAGATCGCAGATTATTTCAAAGCCTTCACTAGTGAAGAAGCAGCGAAAGATGCCACTAACCGTATGATAGTTACCAGCGCAGCGTATGACTTTTCTCCGGAGAGAAGATACAGCCTTTTTGCCATAGCTGGTCTAGGCTACGAACAGCAAATGAAATACGACAAACAAGTTGATAGCCCTATATCATTGATGGGTTTTGGTTTTCGTTATGTTTTTTCTGACCATGTAAGCGGTTATGTAGAAGGCCGATGGAAGTACGTCTTAGTCAACACCGAAACGCCAGATAGCTCGTTAATCGGGAGCATAGGTGTTGACTACCACTTTGGACTTTCGGATGAAAAGTCTAAGTTGATTGAAGAAGCTGCAAGATAGAACAGTTTATAGAATAAAAAATGGTGGCTTGAACTAAAAAATCATTTAAAAATTTGAACTAGGGAGCAAAGATGAACAGTCAATTAATTGATTTTACGATCATGGGTGACGAACGAGGCTCACTCATCGCTCTCGAAGAACATCATAATGTTCCTTTTGATATTAAAAGAGTTTTCTATATTTATGGAACGCAAGAAGGTGTACCGCGTGGTCAACACGCTCACTATAAAACTAAACAGCTTCTTGTAGCCATTAGTGGTAGCTGTAAAGTTACACTTGATGATGGAAAGACTGCAATAACACATATTCTAAATAAACCTAATATTGGGCTTTTTCAAGACGCACTAATATGGGGAAAGATGCATGACTTCAGTCAGGATTGTGTTTTGCTGGTCTTTGCCGATACGTATTATGATGATAGTGACTATATTAGAGATTACGATAAATTTTTGGAAGTAATAAAGTAATGATTCTGAATGGTAAAAACATAAATATGAGAACAGTCGAACTAGAAGACGCAGAGTTTATATTTACTATGAGACAAGATGAACGTAAAACTAAATTTCTTTCAAAAGTAAGTGGAACGGTAGAAAGTCAAAAAGAATGGATTGCAAATTATAAAAAAAGAGAAAATCAAAAGAAAGAATTTTATTTTGTTATTGAATCAAAGGAGAGTCAAAAATTGGGGCTTGTAAGAATGTATGATTTTCAAAATGACTCCTTTTGCTGGGGTAGCTGGCTGATCAAAGAGCATGCACCAAAAAGTACCGCAATAGAGTCTGCTTTACAAATTTATGAGTTTGGATTTTATGCCCTCGGATTTGAAAAATCGCACTTTGATGTGCGAAAAGGAAACGATAAGGTTATCGGTTTTCATCAAAGGTTTGGCGCAAAAATAGTCAATAAAAATGATGTAGAATATTTTTTTAATTTTGAAAAAAAAGATTATGAAGTAACTAAAGAAAAATATAAAAGGTATTTGTGAATGATCCCTTTTTTAGACTTAAAAGCTATCAATGCTCAATATGCAGATGACTTAAAAGAAGCAGCAGCAAGAGTCATAGATAGTGGTTGGTACATTCAGGGTAATGAATGTCAAGCTTTTGAAAAAGAGTTTACAGAATATTGTGGTACGAAACACTGTATTGGTGTAGCTAATGGTCTTGACGCACTTATACTCATTATGAGAGCCTATAAAGAGCTAGGGCTGATGAGCGATGGTGATGAAGTGATCGTCCCATCCAATACCTATATTGCATCCATCCTCGCTATCTCTGAAAACAACCTTGTTCCTGTTCTGGTAGAACCTGATATTAACACCTATCTTATTGACCCCTCTAAAATAGAAGAAAAGATCACCGCTAAAACAAAAGCGATCCTCCCTGTTCATCTCTATGGCCAAACCTGCGATATGGATGCCATCAACGTCATAGCGAGAAAGTACAGCCTCAAAGTCATCGAAGATTCTGCACAATCACACGGAACGTACTTCGGAGACAAACGAAGCGGAAACCTTGGTAATGCGAGTGGGTTTAGTTTTTATCCAGGCAAAAATCTTGGTGCGCTTGGTGATGGTGGGGCAGTTACGACCAATGATGATGAACTTGCAAATGCTATTAGAGCATTAGGTAATTACGGAAGTCATAAGAAGTATGAAAATCTTTATCAAGGTATCAATAGCCGTCTCGATGAAATACAAGCAGCAATGCTCCGAGTAAAACTAAGACACTTGGATGAAGAGACAAATAAGCGTAGAAATGTCGCCAGTTATTATCTGAAAAATATCAAAAATAATAAAATTATTTTGCCGACAGTAAGATGTAAAGAGAATCATGTTTGGCATCTATTTGTTATACGAACTAGCAATCGAGATGAGCTACAAAACTATTTGTTAGCTAATGGCATCCAAACTCTTATTCATTATCCATTGGCACCACATAGACAAGCAGCTTACAGCGAGTGGAATAATGAGCGTTTGCCTATCAGTGAAAAAATTCATAGTGAAGTGTTGAGCTTACCGATTAGTGGAGTTCAGAGTTTTGAAAATACAATGAGAATTGTTGAAGTAATCAATGACTTTAATTAAAACCTCGATTTTGTCTGCTATTTCAACGGTTATAAGAGTTATAGCAGGGTTCGTGAGTGTTAAAATCGTAGCGGTGTATATTGGTCCATCGGGTCTGGCTCTTGTGGGACAGATGCAAAGTTTTATCGGGATGATGAGCAGTATTGCAAGTGCGGGCATCGGTGGTGGGGTGATTAAGTATACAGCAGAACACTATGAAGATGAAGCGACAAAGCAAAAAATTTGGAGTAGTGCTCTTAAAATATCGCTGGTTTTGGTAGTACCGATGGCGATTGCGATAATCTTTTTGGCTGATTTTATTTCATTTAAACTATTACATACGACAGATTACAGTACCATCTTTATTGTCTTTGCAGTCTCTATAGTTTTTTTTGTACTCAATGGTCTCTTGACGTCTATTCTAAATGGGCAAAAGGAGATCAAACGATTGACATTACTAAACATTGCAGGAGCGTTGTTTGGTTTAGGAATCACAATAGCACTTGTAGTGAACTATCAGCTTTACGGTGCGTTGATAGCCGGTATCGTGTCACAATCAATTGTTTTTTTCATTACTCTAGGTTTTGTTCTCAAAAGTAGCTGGTTTAAGTTCTCACTATTTTTAGGGAGTTTAGATAGAGAGTACACGAAAAAACTACTGAAATACTCTGCCATGACTCTCACCTCCGCTATCTCAATCCCGCTATCTCATATGTATCTTCGAGATTATATAGGCACAAATATAGGCTGGGATGAAGCGGGCTATTGGCAGGCCATATGGCGGATCAGTGAGACCTATCTGATGCTTGTCACAATGACGTTGAGTGTCTATTACCTCCCAAAACTTTCGAGCATTCAAGATAGAAGTGAGCTCAAAAAAGAGTTGCTTTATGGCTACAAGATCATTATGCCACTCGTGATCATTATGGCTTTAGGAATTTATCTCTTTCGTGATTTTGTGATTATTCTTCTTTTTACGCCGGCATTTTTCTCTATGTCAGAACTGTTCTTATATCAGCTCATTGGAGATATTTTCAAGATAGCGAGTTGGTTGCTGGGATATATTATGATAGCCAAGGCGATGACAAGAATGTATATCGTAAGCGAATTGACGTTTGTAGTCAGTTTTGTGGTGCTGTCTGTGGTCTTTATGCATCTATATGGGATTATCGGGATGACGATAGGTTTTATGGTGAACTATATGATGTATTTAGGCTTTTTGTATTTTAGTTTGAGAGGGTATTTGAATGGACAATAAAGAGATGATGCCATTGGTCAGCGTGATCATGCCCAGCTATAATCATGAAAAGTATATTGAGGAAGCAATACGCAGTGTTTGGGAACAAACCTATTCTAATATCGAATTGATTGTTTTGGATGATGGTTCTAAAGATAAGTCGGCGGAGATAATTAAAGGTCTAGAAAAAATAAGTCCAATTCGGATGAAAGTTGTTTTAAAAGAGAATGAAGGTTTGTGTAGAACTCTCAATAAAGGACTTGTATTAGCAGAAGGTGAATATATAGGAATGCTAGCCTCTGATGATCGTTACCTAAGTAATAAGATTCAAGACCAGGTAGAGGCATTTCAAAGATTAGATGAAAGTTATGCCGTAGTATATTCTGATGGTTACTATATGAACGAAGAGGGTACACTATTAGATAAAAAATTAACTGAGCAACTAAATTTAAATGAAATTAATCATAATGAGAAAGATTTTTCTAAAATTATTAAACATCAATTTTTGATTTCACCACAAACTGCATTATTTCGTAAACAAGCTATTAATAATGTTGAGGGTTTTGATGAAAGTCTAAGTTTTGAGGATTTAGATTTATATTTAAAACTTGCAAAGTTTTATAAGTTTTATTTTTTAGATATTAATGTTGTTTGCTATAGGCTTATCGAAAATGGATTACGAGAGAATCTAAAAGTAGATGAAATAATGCGAATAGTTTTTAAACATATTAATTTTCTTGATAAAAAAGAACAGAAGGAAGTACTTAGATATAGATATATGAAATTTGCAGAAAGAAATTTATATTTATGTAATATAAGTAAAGGGATGAAATATTATTTTAATCTAGTGCGATTAAAAACTTACAATTTAAAATATTACAAATTCTTGATTAGATTTTTATTAAGATGTCTAGTAGTTAAAATATTTGGTGAAAAAATAATCACATTAAAAAAATATGTGAGGAAATAAGTGCAAGCCAAAAAAGTATCGATTTTAATACCTCTATACAATGCTGAAAAATACATTGAAGATACTATTAAATCAGCTTTAGAACAAACATATGACAATATCGAGATTATTGTAGTTGATGATTCATCTACTGACAAGAGTTATGAGATAGCAAAAAAATATGAATCTTTAAATGTGATTGTTGTACAACAAAAAAACAAAGGTCCAGGTGCAGCTAGGAATACAGCATTTGAACTGTCAAGTGGTGAGTATATACAATATTTAGATGCAGATGATTTGTTAGATCCAACTAAGATTGAAAAACAAATGGCAATATTTTCGAGATTAGGTGATGAAATATTTGTATTTGGCCGTTTGGGGATTTTTTACAAATCGATTAGTAATGTAAGGTTTCACACCGCAAAATATTTTAAAAACTATAATGATTCAATTGATTTTCTTGCCGATTATTGGGGGTACGGAGGAATGATTCAAATTGCTTCATGCCTTATCCCTAGAAAAACAATTATGGGGATCGGTAAATGGAATGAAGAGTTGATACTAAATGAGGATGGAGAATTTATTTCAAGATTAGTGAAAAGTTCTAAAAAAATTATTTATCTTGAAGAGAGTACAATTTATTATAGGAAAGATAATATTTATAGCTTAAATAGTCAAAGAACTCGTAAACACTATAAATCACTATTAGCATCATTTGATTTATATACTCAGTTGGTCTCCAATAACCTTAACAATGATAAACTTGTTTTGGCTCTGGCTAAACTTTATACTCGTCAGATTTACAACATGTATCCAAAATATGAAGACTTGAGATTTATTGCACAAAAGAAGCTGTTTGAACTAGGATTCAAAGGACCTTTACCAGAAGGTCATACATATTTTGCTATAGCTGTTTACATAATGGGAGCAGAAAAAGCCTTGAAACTCAGAGAATTTATAAAAAGTATTAAGAAATAAGGCTTAAAATGGGAATTTTATATAGTAACGCCGATTTAATGATTAGAGCAAAAAGAAATGGTGCTAGTTTTGACAACATACTCACTATTGGTCATTTGAAATTATTTCTTACAAAAAAGGAAATCAAACAACTAATAAAAACATATAACTTAAATATTGAAGCTTCTTCTTTTGATGAATATACTTATTCTAATAAATTCTTTGAAATATTTTTAGAAGCAAAAAACGTTCAATCACTTGATTACTCGGACTATGAGAAGTGTGATGTTGTCCATGATATGAATCAAAATATTGGCAGAGAATACTATGAGAAATATGATGTTGTAGTAGATGGTGGAACACTGGAGCATGTTTTCAACTTTCCAGTAGCAATTAGTAACTGTATGCAAATGTTAAAGGAAGGTGGCAACTTATTTGTTTTTACAATGGCAAATAATCATATGGGACATGGCTTTTATCAGTTTAGTCCAGAGTTGTTTTTTAGAACATTGAATGAAGATAATGGGTTTGAGATTGTAGACATTTTATTAGAAGAGCACAAATACCCTGGGGCTGAACTAAGCCACAAAACGGATATATATAAAGTCGAAGATCCATACAAAGTGAAAGGAAGAGTAGGTTTGGTATCAAAATCACCAGTGATGCTGCTGGTGCAGGCTACAAGAAAAAAAATTAAACCACTTTTTGATAACTATCCAGTTCAATCTGATTACTCTTCACTCTATGAAAGTCATGGAAATAAAATAACTCATGAGTCGTTTTCAGGTGTCAAAGATATGATAAAAAAACTGTTTTTAATGTTACCTAAGAACATGCAGGATATTGTTGAAGGCCATAGACAGCTTTATAAATACTCTTTCAAAAACACCTCATTCTATAAAAAAAACAATCAAAAATGAAAATATTATCTGTAATTGAAACACTTGGAAAAGGTGGTGCAGAACGGGTGTTAGTAAACACCTTACCAGCATTGCAAAAACTAGGCATTGAATGTGAAGTCGCCATTCTTTTTGAAACAGATGATCTGGCTGAAGAACTAGAAGTGCAGGGGATTAAAGTGCATCATCTAGATCTATCCTACAAGTGGAATGTTGTCGAGGGGATTTCCAAGCTTAATCAACTGCTTAAAAATAATCACTACGACATCATCCATGCCCATCTGTTCTTTGCCTATTTTTATACAGGTCTGGTGAAGTTATTTCATCCTTCAATCAAAATAGTTACAACTTTTCATAATTTGGGATTTGATGAATATCCTGCACGGACTTTTTTGAAAAAAATTAGAAAAAAATTAGATTGCTTTATCGTTACGAAATTATTTGATAAAAAAACAGCGGTAAGTACAGCTGTAAAAGTACATTATGAAAAACATTTTCATTTAAGTAATATTGATGTGATTTACAATTCTTTTCCGATAGATGAATTTGAACAGTATCTGCAAGATGAGACCAATCATACATTAGAAAAATATATTCAAGTGAAAAATAATGATTTTGTAGTTTTAACTCCCGGAAGATTTGTAGAAAAAAAAGGGCACAAATATCTTATTGAAGCCATTGAAATTCTAAATCAAAAGTATTCAAATCTAATATTTCTGTTTGTCGGAAGAGGGCCCCTTCAAAACTCTTTGAAGATGCACGCTCCTAAAAATGTAACATTTATACCAGAAATGGAGCATCAAGAGTTAATGCAAATATATGAAGAAGTTGATCTTATTGTGATCCCATCAGTATATGAAGCTTTTGGTTTGGTTGTCGGCGAAGCTATGATCATGAAAAAAGGTATTGTAGCAACAGCCGTTGATGGAATTTTTGAAATGGTCGTCAATGAAGAAGAAGGGCTGCTTGTCCCTGCTAAAGACAGTAAAGCTCTGGCTAAGGCGATAGAACGACTTTATGCAGATTCTGCATTGCGGGACAGCTTGGCAGAAAATGCCAAAGAGAAGATCAAACAGTTTGATACAAAGATCATTGCTAAGCAGTGGAAGCAGTATTATGAGAAGATGTTAAATGGCTAAGATACTCTACCTTTCACTTACCGGTATGACCGAACCGCTTGGGCGATCGCAGGTCTTGGAGTATCTGATTGATCTCAGTAAAGAGAATGAGATTTACCTGCTTTCGTTTGAACGGGAGAGTGATCTTAAAAATGTGGATGAGATTCATGAGCTTATCAAAGAGCAAAAAATCCAATGGCACTATTTGACCTATTCCAATAAGTATGGGGTGGTTTCTACTCTATGGCAGTTAGTTCAGGCCATACGCTTGGGTTCTAAGACCGTTCATGAACACTCTATCGACATCGTGCACGCGCGGAGTATGATTCCTGCGACAATTGGCCTGGTATTAAAAAAGTTGCATGGAGCAAAACTACTTTTTGACATTCGTGGGTTTGCCATCGATGAAAAGATCGATACCGGACGGCTGCAAAAGAGTTCACTTCTCTACAAGCTCCTAAAGAGGTTGGACGATCATCTGTACAAAGTGTCAGACCACATTGTGACACTGACCCATACTGCAAAAGAGATCCTACATCAGTCATTGGATATTCCGAAAGAGAAGATTACGGTCATACCGACTTGTGCCAACAAGGAACTGTTTAAACTTTTGGATGAAGATGAAAAAAGAGTTTTCAAAAGTACGTTGGGTTATGCTGAACAAGATAAAATCGTTGTGCATACCGGAACGGTGAGCGGCTGGTACGACTTTGAGGCAGAGGTCAGGCTGGTCAAAGCGATGATAAATCAGGATGAAGATGTCCGTTTTCTGGTGCTCAACAAGAACGAACATCCCTTTGTCGAAAAAATACTGGACAACTATTTACTCAAAAGAGAACATGTGAAGGTGGCTTCATGTAGTTTTAATGAGATGTATAAGTACCTTAATATTGCGGATGCTTCGCTCTTCTTCATCAAACCCTCTTTTTCCAAACAGGCGTCGGCACCGACAAAGTTTGCCGAAAATGTGGCATGCCGGTTGCCGTCGGTCACCAATAGCGGTGTCGGTGATATGGGCTTTTACCTTGAACAGTACAAGGTAGGTATGGCTGTCGACCTCGATACACTGGATGCAAATCTCGAAAAGGTTGCAGCAGATGTAATCGGGTTGATGAAGAGCGGCGCTGTAGATGAAGATGACTTTAGC
>NZ_JBFFOH010000102.1:0-8805 GCF_041562805.1 Sulfurovum sp.
CCTACAATGCCAACAGATACGATGGTAGACCTCAGAGCTGAAATGATGCTCATCATGGAAGAAGTAGGGTTAACAGTAATGTTAGGTCACCATGAAGTTGCACAAGCACAAGGTGAGATCGGTATCAAATTTGGTGACATGATCGAAGCTGCTGACAATGTACAAAAATATAAATATGTTGTTAAAATGGTTGCTCACCTTAATGGTAAATCTGCAACATTTATGCCTAAACCACTTTATGGTGACAATGGTAACGGTATGCACGTACACCAGTCTATCTGGAAAGACGGTAAAAACCTTTTCTATAAGCCAGGTGAATATGCAAACCTTTCTACAATGGCATTAAACTACCTTGGTGGGATCTTTAAACACTCTGGTGCTGTTGCATCATTTACAAACCCAAGTACAAACTCATACAAAAGACTTGTTCCTGGATTTGAAGCACCATCTATTTTGACTTACTCAAGCCAAAACCGTTCAGCTGCTTGTCGTATCCCTTATGGTGCAGGTGAGATGGCTACTAGAATTGAGACAAGATTCCCGGATTCAACGGCTTGTCCTTACCTTTGTTTTGCAGTACTAATGCTTGCAGGTCTTGATGGTATTAAAAATGCTGATGTACCTGTTGGTCCGATGGATATCGATCTATTTGAACTTACTCTAGATGAGATCAAAGATAAAAATATCCCGCAAATGCCTCGTACATTAAGAGAAGCACTTTTGGATCTCCGTGAAGATTTCGAGTTCCTTAGACCTGTTATGACAGCTGAATTTATTACAACATATAGACAATATATGTTTGCAAGTCAAGTACACCCGGATGAAGCTAGACCTACAGGATTTGAGTTCTATACAACTTACTCTTGTTAATATCTTATTCCCTCTCTTTGGGGGAATAGTTTTTCTACACTTTCATACCCTTTCCAAACATATATAAACTTTCTCTTTTCTTTATCATCATTTCATATATTATTTACACTAACTAACATCAGGAAGCTGGAAAAAGTCAAACTTCAAAGACAGGTTGTTGATTTCCTGGAAGAAAAAGTGGATGCAAAAGCAGAAAAAAGAGTGGGACTTGAATATTTACTCAAACGTTTTAGTGAGTTAAGAGAATAATTCTCTTAGCCCCGTATTTATCATATCTTACTTCTTAAAAATAGAAGGTTCTTCCTCTTTTTTCACAAATGTAAAATATCCCCAAAGTACTGTTCCGTAGACAAAAATCGACATCATGACCACACCGGTGGTCACCACTTCAAAAAACTCTTTGTGTTCAAAAGAGGCAGGTATCATATGCACTAAAATGATAGACAGTGCCCCTTTCATGCCTGAGAAGGTAAGAATAAACCATCCTTCTTTTCCTACAGGTTGTATCGATTTTGTTTTATGTCCAAAAAAGGCAAACTTTGCCATAGAAGCAGCACGAATAAATGTCGTGATACCAAACATGATCAATATTTCCACTTTATACTGCCATAGTTTCTCTACACTCACCATCTCAGCTAAGACAAAAAATATCATAACTGCGGCGATGTATCCAAACTCTTTTGCCATCTCATAGATATATTCCAGTCGTTCATTGGTAGTCGCTCTTATCCCATCTAATCGAAGCTTATGCAAAAAACTTCTTGTTTTACGTGCCTTACCTTCTGCCTCATGGGCCTCGATGTCCATATCTATCCAAGCTTTTGTAGCTATGATAGCCGTAATAAGTGTTAAGATACCACTGACATGCATCTCTTCTGCTACAACATAGGCAAGATATGCTTCTATAATAAACATGAAAAACTCTCCTCTTTTGTCTGAAAAGAGTTTCATCAGCATATAAAATGCAAATCCAAGTGCAACACCTATCCCTAAACTCACCACAAATACACGTAAAGCATCCATAGCTGCATGCCCAGCATCTATCTCTCCACTCATCATCCATGGTAGTCCTATGAAAAAGAATGCGATAACAGCAGTAGCATCATTTCCAAGTGATTCACCCTCTATAAGTACTTTGATATGATGACTGATACCTTGAAAACGAGAAAGTATAGACTGCACAGACACAGCATCTGTAGCCATATTGATGGCAAACAGAGACACATACGCACCCAAAGTCAGACCTTCAAACACACCTAAGTAGTACATACTTGCCCCTACAGATATAGAAAGCGCTACCGCGATCACAGCAAGGTAAAAGATATCCCAACCGTATTTTTTGATGTCAGAGAAGTGTAAATGCAGAGCATCTCCCATAAAGATAAGCGGTATACAGAACAAGATGATGGCATCAAAATAGTATTTGAGATCTATAGGTACAGCCATCGGTACATAGGTGTAAATAGTGTACGAACCTATAAGCAGTAAAAAGACCGAAGGTATTTTAAATCTATTGGCAACGGCATCTGAAAAGACAACCAACCCCAGTATGGTTATAAGTATGATCTCGGGTGCAAAACTATGCATATATTTTCTCCAATATTATTGTGATTGTGCTATTTTAATAATTTTTTCATTTCCGGTAGACTACGATAGCCTTTTTGACAAACCATATGCCCCTCTTCATCTATAACGACAACAGAAGGAAAGGCATTCGCTCCCATGGAATGTGCTTTTGCAAAATCATGTTCCAGCAGAAGCTGTGCTCTGTCACTTTCAAAGAAGTCCCTAAATGTTGTACTGTCTAAGTCCACAGTCTGCAGTAGATCACATAACACATTTATATTTGTGATGTCTTCGGCTCTGGTATAAAAGGCTTCCTGTATGGTATGCAGATATGCAAAAGCTTTTTGTGTTCCAAAAAGTTCACGTACTGTTATCACTGCTTTGCATGCAGGATAAGTGTCGTAGTCAAAAAATTCTTTTTCAAATAAGGTGTATGAAAACGCTTGTCCTGTTCGTTGGGATACTTGTTTCCAATGACCTTTAAGATACTCTTTTGATCTCTCATTCCAGGACATCTCACCTTTGGTACGTAAGCCGCCTAGAACCAATGAAAATTTATATTCATCCACTAAAGTACTATGGAGTTCATCTATAACAGGTGCAAATCCCCAACACCAAGAACACATGGGGTCAAGGACAAAGATCAACTCTTTTTCCATACTAGAATAGTGTACCACTATCGTTAGAAACAGGTGTTAAAGGCACTTTTCGTTTAGGATGTAAAGGATCATTTTCTTCCATAGCCTCTTCTGCAGGGTCTTCTGACACTGGATCTTCATCGATATTGATCGTAGGTGCAAAGCCTATCTCTCCATCATCAGGATCAATGTCTTCTACGATTTCCATCTCATCTTCTAAGAGTTGATCATATTCATCATAGTTTTGTACTGGTTTTTTGTGACTGTCGGGTAATGGAGAATTCTCTGTGTACAGTTCAGATCTGCCTTCATACTCACCTCTAAATACACCCTCAGGTATGTCAAATGTCCGCTTTGTCTCAGGATATAGTTCCAATAACTTTTTATAGTAAAAAGCAAATGCAGGTGCGGCCAATGCACCTCCTGTAGCTCCTTTTCCTATACGTTTATTGTCATCTCTACCAAACCAGACAATGGTTTCGATGGTTGGGGAGTATCCACAGAACCATGCATCTATGTTGTTGTTTGTTGTCCCTGTTTTTCCTGCAAGTTCTATGCCTTCTACACGTGCATTTCTACCCGTACCTCTTTTCACGACATCTTTTAAGACATCTGTCATCAGATAAGCCTGTTCCGGTGTAGTGAAATCTTCTATCTCTTTAGGACGTGTTTCATAGATCACTGCACCCTCTTTAGAAACTATCTTACTCACCAGTCTAGGTGCTATCATATGACCTTCATTTGCAAACACTGAAAATATCTGTGCCATTTTAAGTGGGCTTAACCCAAGGTTACCCAGTGCGATAGACATATCTCTAGGTATATGCGGTACATCTAAAAATGCCAATCTTTTTCGTATTGTACTTACACCCAGATCAGAAACCAAATTAATGGTAGCAAGGTTACGTGAATGTACCAGTGCTTCTCTAAACGGAACAAATCCTTTAAAGTCACGCTCATAATTTTTCGGTGCCCAAATTTTTGGTTTACCGTTCAAATAATATTGAAATGTTCTTGCAAGGTCTGTCAATGGACTTGCAGGGTTATATCCCATGTCTAATGCTGTTTGATAGATGAACGGTTTAAATGCAGATCCAGGCTGACGTTTGGATTGTGTCACACGGTTATAGGCAGATTTTTCATAATCTGCTCCACCAACCATCGCCAAAATATCACCCGTCTTACTCTCAACGGCCACAAATGCCATATTTAATGTAGAGGTTTCTGCTTTCTCTTTATATTTTGTAAGTGCCTTATTGTAAGCAAAATCAACAGCCTCTTTTGCGATGGCCTGTTGTTTCATATCTATAGTGGTATATATCTCATACCCACCCGTACGAACATCACCCAGTTTTCCTTTAAACCGTCTCAATACTTCATCTACTATGCCAGGTGCTATATTTTGGGTTAAAGATGTTTTATAGATCTTAGGAGACTCTTTGACTGCCTTAAGATAGTCACTTTGCGTGATCCACCCGATACTTTTCATACGGTAAAGTACATTATTGGCACGATCCAAAGCCCGTTTGTAATGTTTAAGTGGATTATAGAAACTTGGTGCATTTGGCAAACCAACCAAAATAGCAGCTTCCTTGAGCGTTAACTCATTGAGCTCTTTATGATAATAACCATTGGCTGCTGTTTTAACACCAAAATAGTTATTACCATACGATATCTCATTGAGATATCGCTCAATAATATCTTCCTTGCTTAACTCATTTTCTATCTTCAATGCCAAGATGGCTTCTTTGATCTTACGTGCCAGTTTCTTTTCGTTGGAGAGAAGTTTATTCTTAATAAGTTGTTGGGTCAGTGTACTTCCACCCTCAACAAAAGCACCTGCTTGAATATCTTTGACGATCGCTCTTAGGATTGCATCAGGGTTCACTCCATTGTGCTCAAAGAACTGTGTATCTTCCATCGCCACAAGCCCTTCAACAAGAAAACCAGGGATTTCATCATAACGTGCGTATAGACGGTGTTGGTTTTTAAAGACATATGCCAGTTTTTCACCATGTCTATCATAGACGATCGAAGAGGTTTCAGGCTTATAGTTAATCAGTTTATCTGCATCTAAAGATATCTCTTCATACGCATATATAAAAGCTGCAGTCAGTGCTACGCCAAATACCATTGCTAAGATAATGGAACCTTTTACTAAACTATTGAACACACAGACCCTTTATATACATCTTTTTGATTTTTAATTATAATTGTACCGAGTTATGGCTAATGAGTGCCAACGCATGTCTCATTTTCTTCACAGAGACAGACAAATTGAGTATGACCCTCATAATAGGTTTTTCTACTGTAGGCTGACGTATGGCTCCTACAAGATACCCTTGATCCATGAGTCCTTTTTGTACATAAAGTGCATGCTCATTGCTTGGCATCTCTATAGGTACGATCAAACTTTGGCAGTTGATACCCAACTGGTTTCTTACAGCTATTTGACGTTCCAAGATCTTCTTTGTGTATGTTGCTGCATTTTTACGTATATGCTTTACATTCACCAGTGCCAGTGCCGTATCAAACACAGATGGTGCCGTTGAGTAGATAATGGGTTTTGCTCTGTTTTCCAGAAAACTTATCACATTTTTGGAAGCCAAAATATATGCCCCATAAGAACCATAGGCTTTACCTAATGTTCCCATCTTTATATGTCGTTCATTGATCCTGATACCATAATATTCAAAGATACCCAAAAGTTTTAGTCCAAGTACCCCTGCACTGTGAGCTTCGTCTACGATGAGCAGTGCTTTGACTTTATCAGCAAGATCAAATATCTCTTTTTTACACAGATCTCCACCCATAGAGTAGACACCTTCCACAGCAATGATCTGTCTTTTAGCCGGATGTGCTGCTAACTTTTCTCTTAGGTCATTCACATCATTATGGGCAAATGTAACTACCCTGTCTCCCAAAAGTTGTGAAGCCATCACACCGGAAGCATGATACTCTTCGTCCATAAAAAGCATATCTCCTTTACGAACCAGTGCTTCTATGAGTGCCATGTTTGCAAGAAAGCCAGAACCTACTACCAGTCCTTCTTCAAAATCATTATACTCTGCCATGGTCATTTCAAAGATCCTGTGAATAGGATGATAACCATTCACCAACATACTTGCTTTGGAACTTACAGTATCATACTCATTGACAAGCTTTACTGCTTTTTTAAACTGTTTCTTATTCAGTGACAACCCCAAATAATCATTAGAAGCCAGGTCATCCAACCTGTCATCAAAAAGCTTACGCTCTCTAAATCTTCCCGCTTTTTTGAGGGCTTTTAATTCGTTTTCATACATTTTAACTTCCAGCCTTTATCCATGGCAAAAGACTTTCTACCTGCAGCCCCATAGCCGTACTTTCATACCCGTCTACAGATTGTATATACTTTTTGCAAAAACCTTCAACCATACATCCCCCTGCTTTTCCCTGCCATAAGCCACTCTCAAGATATCTTTCAAGATCATCCTCTTCAAACTTTGAAAAATGATAATGCGTTGCTGAAATATCTGAAAACGCCAGTCTCCTTGACTTATAGTGAACAGAGGAGATAATAGAGATCGTCGAACCGCTTTGTATGTTTAAGATGCGTCTTGCGTCTTCTACATTTTTAGCTTTTCGTAAAATAGTACCATCTGCAGCTGCGATCACCGTATCTGCACAAAGTAAGGGTGTCTCCAAGCCCAACTCACGAATGGCTGCATCCAATTTGCCTTTACTTGCGGTATAGACAAAATCTTTTGCTATAGATGTAGTGATCTGTTCTTCATCATAATCTACTGATTTTTGAATAAAATCGATTCCAAAGTTATTTAGGAGCAATGCCCTACTCTCAGAAGAAGAGCATAAACAGATCGTACTCATTAAAACCCTCTAAGACTTACACCTAGCCAAAGTGCTACAATACCTAAAACGATATTCAGTGGTAAAAGTAAGTTGGGGATGAAACTCATCTGTGCTTTAGCGAGTGCAATCTCACCTTTGGCAAATAGCTTCCATGCTTTTGCACGTTTGATATACATATAGGTGTAATTGACTGCCATGATGGTCCAAAGTATCTCTTTAGAAAGAAAAAGCGATTTCAAATCACCATGATGTCCCCCTGTAGCTATCGCCATTATCAAACCTGTGGCAAATAAGATCATAATAAAAGGTATAACAAGATTAAAGAGTCTACCTGTTACCTGCAGAGTTATACCTAATCTCTGTTTAGGTTTCAACATAGAATCCATTACATCGTTTTGCAACATCTCCGCTGCGGTCACACCACCTCTGCTAATTACAGGATGAACTGCCACACGGATCGCGATCATGCCACCTACCCAGATAAAGGCAGAAAGTACGTGTAAAAAGACCAATAAATGTCCATAGTTGTTAAATAGTTCTGTCATGTTAATTTCCGCCTTCTAACACTTCACTCAAATAAACTTTTGCTTCTTCAAGCGCTGTAGTGATCTTACTCGGATCTTTCCCACCTGCCTGTGCAAAGTCTGGACGTCCTCCGCCACCACCACCAACGATAGGAGCGATCGACTTGATCCAGTCACCTGCTTTGATCGGTGTATTTTTAGACCCCGCAGCCAACATCACTTTGTCACCTTTTTTCATAAAGAGCATCACAGCAATGTTTTCATATTTGTTCTTGAGCTCATCGATCATCGTTTTGATGTCACCATTTTCAACTTCTTCTACGATGATATTCACGCCATTAACTTCTACAGCACTCAACTCTTTTTGACTGCTGCTCATAGCAGAAGCCAATTCACCCTTAAGTGTTTTCAGCTGCTCTTTGAGTTTAGTGATACCTGCTACCGGATTTTGGTTTTTGAGCTCTGTTTTAATTTCATTGAGCTCATCTCTTAACGCATTTACCGCTTCTCTTGCAGCATTTCCACAAACAGCTTCTATACGTCTTACACCAGCACTTACACCACTCTCTTTAGTGACCATAAAAAGACCTATCTGCGAAGCATTGTCTACGTGAGTACCCCCACAAAGTTCTATAGAATCTCCAGCAAAGCTTACTACACGTACCTCATCACCATATTTTTCACCAAAGAGTGCCATCGCACCGGAGTTCTTCGCTTCATCTACGCTCATTACTTCCGTTTTACCTGCAATACCTCTAGAGATCTTATCGTTCACCCATGCTTCTACTTTACTGATCTCATCAGCCGTCATCGCCTGTGGATGAGAGAAGTCAAAACGCAGTCTTTTGTCATCATTGAGTGAACCTGCTTGTGCAATGTGCTCTCCAAGGATGTCTCTAAGTGCTGCATGCAGCAAGTGCGTTGCAGAGTGATGTTTCTCTATCTCGATACGGCTGTTATCAACTACTGCTTCTACCTCATCACCTACACTCAACTTACCTTTTACTTCCGAAAGGTTCATCTCTAAGAATTTTCTCGTGTCAAGTACTTTTACATCCGCATTAAGTGTTCCACGATCACCTGTCTGTCCACCTGACTCTGCATAAAATGGTGTTTTATCAAGAAGTACCCAACCCTTGCCATCTATGCTCTCTACCTGTTTAAAATCTTCATCTAACAGTGCCAGTACTTTTGCCTGAGCGGTGTTGTTTGTGTAACCTACAAATTCATTGACATCAAACTGCTCTTTAAGTGCTTTAAAGTCACCTGTTTCTGCAGCGTCACCTGTACCTTTCCAATTCGCTTTAGATTGCGCTTTTTGCGCTTCCATCTTCGCATCAAATGCATCGATATCA
>NZ_JBFFOH010000103.1:0-8792 GCF_041562805.1 Sulfurovum sp.
CTATTCCCATAATATATCCTTTATTATTTATTCTATCTATTAATGGTGATGAGAGTCTAATCCACTCTCATGACCTTCTGGTGCGTATGCGTATGAACTTGAGATACCTCTAAGTCTTATTACAGCTGCCTTAACTACTTTTAGTGTGTAGTCTAACTCATCTTGTGTGGTGTAGCGGCTCAGTGAAAAACGGATAGCTGTATGTGCCAAGTCTTCTGCTGCACCGATAGCTTCCATTACTGAGTTTGCTTCTAGATCTTCACTTGCACAAGCTGAGCCTGTACTTGCACCGATACCTGCACGGCTAAGATCCCATAACATAGATTCACCCTCGATACCTCTAAATGAGATAAGGATGGTATTTGGTGTTCTTTTTTCTCTTGGTGTTACAACAAATGTATCTTCAAGCTTGAGGAGTTCATCTTCAAAATTATCTCTCATCTTTCTGACCTCAGTCATCTCGTAATCTAAAGAATCAACAGCTTGTTCTATGGCTTTACCCATACCTACGATACCAGGAACATTGAGCGTACCTGAACGGTATCCACCCATTTGTGCTCCACCATGAAGTAGAGGCATAAGTTCTTTGCCTTTTTTGATGTAGAGGGCACCCACACCTTTAGGTCCATGGAACTTATGTGCTGAGAAGGTAAGGTAATCTACATTAAATGACTGTACATTTACAGGTGTTTTACCTATGGCTTGTACGGCATCTGTATGAAAAAGTACATTGTGCTTTTTACAGATATCACCGATCTCCTGAACAGGAAAGATCGCACCTGTTTCATTGTTCGCCCACATAACTGACACTAGAGCAGTTTTATCAGTAATGCTCTCTTCTACTGACTTTGCCTCTATAAGTCCTTCATGGTTGATAGGAAGGTAAGTCACTTTAGCACCCATGTTCTCTAAAAACCTTGCAGTTGCCATAACAGAAGGGTGTTCTACTTCAGAAATAATGATGTGGTTCTTTTTACCTGTTAAAATGTATTCAAAATAGATACTCTTGAGTACCCAGTTATTACTTTCTGTTGCACAAGAAGTGATAACAACAGAATCTTCCCTAGGTGCATTGATACCAGCATATATTTTTTCCATACCAACTTTTATACCAGGATGTGTATCACTGGCAAATATGTGTAATGAGTTTGGATTACCATACTTTTGTACAAAATAAGGTTCCATTTCTGTGAAGACCTGAGGGCCTACGATAGTTGTTGCATTATTGTCTAAATAGACTTTCATTTTTTCTCCTTTGAATGAAAAGCTTTCCATCCAAATTTTTTATTTATAACGATACTCATTTTAATTAAGACTAAATTAGTCCTAATTAGTTTAGAGCATAATACGCTGTTATTCTTAAATTAACATAAAATTTAAGTTAAAGAAGACAATTATACTCCTAATTAAATTATTTTTACTTGATATAGCGTGCAAAGTTGTGTAAATTAAGGATATTTTGTAGAGTTTATAGAAAGTACATAAGAACCAAATACGGAGATTTTCCGTTTTTGGTTAAAAATTAGATGGGGTAGGCGTATTGATAAGGTTATAAAATTCACTTCTGGTACGTTCATCACTTTTAAAGAGACCACGAAGGGCAGAACTTACTGTCGTTGAGTTGATCTTTTGAACACCTCTCATCTCCATACACATATGGCGTGCATGAACCACAACTGCCACACCCTTAGGTTTGATTGTTTCCAAAATAGCATCTGCGATCTGTTCAGTCATTTGCTCTTGTATCTGCAAACGTCTGGCATAGACATTAACGATACGAGGGATCTTGGAAAGGCCTACTACTTTACCATCTGGTATGTATGCCACATGTGCACGCCCTATAATAGGAAGCATGTGATGTTCACACATAGAGTAAAACTCGATATCACGTACCAATACCATTTCATCATTACTTGTACTGAAAAGCGCTTGGTTGAGTATCTCTTTTGGATCTTGACCATAACCCTCTGTAAGAAACTTCAGGGCTTTAGCAACACGGCTGGGTGTTTGAAGTAAACCTTCACGTGTAGGATCTTCTCCTAAAAGTTCAAGGACTTTGGTCACAGCCTGTTCAAATTCTTCTTCTTTATTCATCATGGTAACCTATATACTTATTTTTCACATTGTAGCCAAACTCCAATAAATCCATACCCGTTATGAATTTATTTTGCTGAACAGTTTAACTATTTTCTATTATTTATTGGAACGCTTTTGAGCAAAGCCCAAAAACTACGTTGTCACTGTGACTACTTCAGCAGTAGGCTCATACGAATAGTCGTATTTTAGAAAATTACTATATAGATTGACTATTTTTTCATCTACTTTGGAGATAGCAATTTTTTGTATTTCTGCTTCACTAAAGTAATCTATCTGTTCGGGGCTTGTTTCATAATAGAGATAGACTTTGCAGATGAGTTTAAAGTGGGTATAGGCATGGGTGACTTCACCTATATACTCAGCAGCACAATGTGGAATCTCTACACTTTCAAATCCCCATAGCCCATGTAAGAATTTTCCTTCTCTTTGTGTCAGAGATAGTTTATCATCATAAACATGGAGAAGAATGTTTTGTACCCTTGTTGGCACCACACGTATCTTTTTTGTAGGATAGAGTAAAGGTTCTTCTTTCCCTTCACAGATATCATCAAGAGGACAGATCTCACACTTGGGATTTTTAGGCAAGCAAATGGTTGCGCCTATATCCATCATCGCCTGATTATAATCAAAGGGATTGAGCTTGTCTACCAAGATATAGGCAATATCCCAAAGCTCTTTATCCTTCGGAGTTCTAAGTTTCTGTAAACGACAAAGTATACGTTTGACATTGGCTTCCATAATAGGCACGGGTTGATGAAATGCAAAGGCAGCGACTGCATGTGCAGTGTTTTTACCTATACCCGGAAGTTTTATGAGTTCATCTATGTTAGTAGGCAGTTGATCTACAAGTGTAGCGGTCTTGTGTAAATTTTTTGCACGATTGTAGTACCCAAGACCTTCCCACATTTTCAATACATCATCCAAAGGGGCCTCACCTAAATGCTTAAGTGTAGGAAAGCGTTCAATAAAAGGAATATAGTATCGTTCAAGTACGGTTTTGACCTGTGTTTGTTGAAGCATCACTTCAGAGAGGTAGATATAATACGCTTCATCTGTGTTACGCCATGGAAGGTCCAGTCGTCCATATTGCCGATACCAGTTTTGGATATTTTGGTGGGTTTGTGTATACATGATGAGATTATAGCACGTGTTGCTTTGTACGTTTAGAATGTTATAATTAGCTAAAATAGACTACACACAGATAAAGGATAAAAATGAAGTTGAAAAGAATAACATCTTTGGTCATGCTTTGGTCCATGATCATGATGACATATACAGGGATTATTCTCTACATTTCACCTCACGGGAGGGTAGCCTACTGGACGAACTGGGAGTTATTTGGATGGAGCAAGGATCAGTTTGCCGATATACATACAACATTTATGGCACTGTTTATTTTAACCACACTGCTGCATGTTTACTATAACTGGACACCCCTGCTCAGTTATATGAAAAACAAAGCTAAAGCATTTGTGTTTTTCACCAAAGAAATGGTTGTGGCGATAGTGATTATGTTAGTGTTTTTGTTTGGTACACTTTTGACAGCACCGCCTTTTTCTACTTTTCTTGAGTTTGGAGACGAGATAAAAGAGAGTTGGGTTGAGAAAAGTGAAGAACCTCCGTATGGACATGCAGAAGAGTCTACACTCAAAGATTTTTCTCAAAAGACAGGGTATGAGCTGGATCAGGTGTTAAAAGTCTTGGCTGTGCACAATATCACTGCTTCAAAGTCACAAACCTTGGAAGATATTGCTATGAAAGAAGGAAAAAAACCAGGTGAAATTTTTGGATGGATCACTTCCTCGTTGGGAGAGAATAGACCTGAAAACCAGATCACAGGACTTGGAAGAAAATCTTTTGAAGAAATTGCCAAGGAATTGAATATGGACAGTGAATTGCTTTTACAAGAGCTGGAAAGTATGGGTATCAAAGCAGAAAAAAAAGATAAATTTAAATCTACAGTTGAAAAGCAGGGATTCAATGCCAGAGAGGTAATTGATGGGTTTTCGAATAGATTTTTAAAAGAGAAATGAGTCGAAAAATAACTTTGTGAGACAGTACTTCTTTTAACGTTTAGTTTATCGTATGGTTAAACACTTATTAATATAAGTTCTATTATCATAAGATATACTATTTAACAATATAAGGAGTGAAAATGAGAATAAATAAGGTAATACTAGCGTTTCTAATGCTTGTAGGGATAGCGCAAGCTGACGTAAAGTCAAACATGGCAGAAGTGAAGTTAACTGCAGAGCTTCATGGTTCTAAAGGTAATGCAATAGGAGAGCTAGACGCACTTATTAAAAAGCTAGATACCATCGGTTACTCTACTGTAGCAGCCAATAAAGATATCCAAGTACACTATTACAATAAATTTAAAGAGAAGACTTTAGAGATGATCTCTTTCTTTGGACTTGTGAACAAAGAAGCACTTAGACCACTGTTACTACATAACCCGGATTTTGGTGCCTATGCTCCATATAACTTTTTTGGGTATAAAAAACTTGACGCAGCAGAAGATGATAACACATGGTACGGACACCTTGCTCCAGATACGATGTTAGATATTATTGGTGAAAAAAATGCTGATCAGCGAAAAGCATTTACAGATATGATTGAGTCTTTCGATGGATTGATGAAAAAAGAGATGAAACCAACAATGTCACAAAAGTTTGAGCATACTAAGCCATTACCGAAAAACGGGATTACAAGAATGGTGAAAAAGTTTGAAACACCGGATGATATGGAAACATTTGTTGAAGACTTTGTGATGGATCATGATGGACGTTTCTCTAAGCATAACTTTATTATTGCAGGATTTATTGATTTTAAATTTGAGTACAGTGATATGGATCTAGAATTTGACAAATATGATGCATACTGGGTTTCTATGCTTTGTCACTTTGAATTTTCAAACTCTATCTTCAACAGAGGTATCCCTGAAGCAGGTATGTTCGCACCATGTTCAGTTTACTTCTACATTCCTAAAGGAACAAATGAACTTCACGTAGGGTATGCAAGTGTAGATAACTGGATCAATGCATTGAACTTTAAAGACCAAAAACGTATTGATTATATGAGAGCGATCGATGCAGAAGTAGTTGAGACATTTAAAGAGATGGGATTCGAAGTAGTAACTTTAGGTAAAGACTAACAGGCTGAACCAAATTTGGTTAAACAAATATAATAAAAGGGAAATACATGAAATTTACTAAAATGACATTAGCGTTTTTATTGGCATTCATCACTGTACAAGTAAGTGCAGAGGGAACTAAACTGGATATAAGTGCACCTGCACCGGAAGTACTTAGTACTTATTACGCAGCCAAAGCACAAAGTGCAGATAAAGTGAAGTCAAAATTGAAAGCCAATGGTTTTTCTATTTTGGCAACGACGGAACCGATCAAAGGTTCGACGGTTATTACAGTTACGAACAAAGAGTTGAAAAATACAAACTCTTGGTTGGCAACACTGAATGTACTTGTAAATGAAAAAGAAGTACGTGTGCAAAATCCATCATACTTTGGTGCAGCATACCTTCAAGACAAGTTTAAATATGGTCAGTTTGCCGGCACACTGAAGTCTCTTCAAAAAGCGCTTGGTGATCTTTATACAGTTAATGATGAGTTCAAACTTTCAAAGTTGGCTAAATACCAATTTATGATGGGTATGGCTTATGTAGAAGATACGATCGTAGTAGGTGAAGGTGCAGATCTCGATACAAAGCTTAAAGACAACAAATATGTAGCTTATAGCCTTAAGCTTCCTAATGGATCAACGCTTGTCGGACATAGTTTAAGAAGCAGAACAAATAAATTTCTTCTTAAGATCGATGCAGGGCACAATGCACAGGTCTTGCCATACAGAAGTATGATCAAAGATGGTAAAGCAGAGATGTTAGACCCTAAATACTACCTGGCAGTTTCTTTGCCTCTTTTAAGTATGGGAGAGTTTATGAAAATAGCTTCTGCACCAGCTGAGATAGAAAAAGATATTAAAAGATCATATAAATAGTGTGACCCCTAAGCTGTCCGGAATTACTTTGGACAGCCTTTTTAATAACCCCCTTCTCCCCTATAATTTTAATGCTTATTGGTATTTCAACATTATTTAGATAAAATCACGTAATTATATATAAAGGATTGTAGTGAAAGTTACAGTAAACAAAGTAGATGACGCAAATGTAATCGTAAGTGGTACTATAGAAAACAGTGCTGTTGAAGAAAATATTAACAAGATGGCTGTTCAAGCTGGTAAAGAGATGAAAGTAGATGGATTCAGAAAAGGTAAAGTACCTGCACACGTAGTGAAAAAACTACATGGTGACAAACTTGCACAAGATGCTGAAGGTGAAGTACTTAAAGATCTTATCGATGCAGGCATTAAAGAAGCAGGTATCAATCCGGCAGACATTCTTGGTCAACCGACATTTAAAAAGTATGATAAAAAAGATTCTGGTATTGACGTTGAAGTAGAAGTTTCTATTAGACCGGCATTTGAAGCAGAAGGTCACATGGATGTGCTTCCTGCCTTTAACAGACCGGCAGCATCAGAGAAAGAAATAGAAGAAAAACTTGCAGAGATCGCAGCACAGCAATCACCTTATGAAAAGATCAAAAGAAAACGTATGGTAAGAGATGGCGATATGGTTCTTATAGACTTTGAAGGTTTTGTGGATGGTGTAGCATTTGATGGCGGTAAAGCAGAGAAGTTTAACCTAAAGATCGGTTCAGGTCAATTTATCCCAGGATTTGAAGAGCAGATCATCGGTATGAAATACGAAGAAGAAAAAACTGTAACAGTGACTTTCCCGGCTGAATACCAGTCAGCTGATCTTGCGGGTAAAGAAGCAGAGTTTAAAGTAACACTTCACGAGATCCAAGAACAAGTACCTGCTGAGCTAAATGATGAGTTGGCAAAAAAACTTCTTCAAGGTGAAGAAAATGCAACACTTGAAATGCTTACTGAAAGAGTAAAAAAACAGATTGAATCAGCAGAAATTTCAAAAATTTATAATGAAGATCTAAAACCAAAGCTTGTTGAAGCATTGGTTGAAAAATTTGATTTTGCATTACCAAACAACATTGTTGAACAAGAGATCGATGCGAAGATCAATGCAAAAGCAAGAGAGATGAGTGAAGATGAGCTTAACTCTTTCAAAGACAATCCTGAGAAAGTTGAAGCACTTCGTGAAGAAGTAAGAGCAGATGCTGTTGCATCTGTAAAAGCAACCTTTATTGTAGATGCATTGGCGAAGAAAGAAGAAGTAGCTGTAGATGATCAGGAAGTATCACAGGCTATTTACTATGAAGCGATGATGAGTGGTCAAGATCCACAAGAAGTTATCAAGTATTACCAGGACAATAATCTTCTTCCAGCTGTGAAGATGGGTATGATCGAAGATAAACTTTTTGGTAAGATGTTAGGTCTAGATAAATAAAACAAATGCGTAGACAGCAACAAACGTTGCTGTTTGCTTTGTTAACTTATAGAGTGTATAGTTGAGTTGATATTCAGATCTATTTAACTATATATTATTAAAGGTAAAAAATGAGCTATATTCCATACGTTGTAGAACAAACAGGTAGAGGAGAGAGATCTTACGATATCTATTCACGATTGCTTAAAGACCGTATTATTATGCTAAGTGGTGAGGTAAATGATCAAGTAGCCTCTACCGTTGTAGCACAACTTCTTTTTCTTGAAGCACAAGATCCAGACAAAGACATTTACTTTTACATTAACTCTCCGGGAGGTGTGATCACTTCGGGGCTCTCTATGTTCGATACAATGAACTACATCAAACCGGACATTGTCACTATCTGTATTGGGCAAGCAGCATCTATGGGTGCCTTTTTACTTGCTTCAGGTACAAAAGGTAAACGTTATGCTCTCCCGCATGCACGTATCATGATCCACCAGCCTTCAGGTGGTGCACAGGGACAGTCAACGGACATCCAGATACAGGCGCAAGAGATCCAAAGACTCAAGGACACACTCAATGAGATCTTGGCAGAACAGACAGGCAAAACAGCAAAACGCATAGAAAAAGACACAGAACGTGATAACTTTATGTCTGCTGCAGAGGCTATGGAGTATGGTCTCATAGATAAAGTACTTACAAAAAGTTTTACAGCATAGAGAAAGTACATGGTTAGAGAAATAGTAGTATATCCAGACAAAAGACTAAAGCTTATCTCAAAAGAGGTAGAATCTTTTAATGGTTCCTTGCATGATCTGCTTGATGATATGTATGAGACGATGCGTGCCAGTAATGGTGTGGGTCTTGCAGCTATTCAGGTAGGTGTTGATCTAAGGGCACTGATCATCAATATTCCTCTAGAGGATAAAGATGCTGGGCATGACCAGCCTAAAGAAAATACCTTAGAGATGATAAACCCTGTTATCATTGAAAAAGATGGTAATGAAAAATTTCAGGAAGGGTGTCTTTCTATCCCTGGTATCTACGAAGAGGTAGAGCGTGCAAAACATGTTAAAGTGGAGTATTTTGACAGAGACGGCAACAATCATACCATAGAAGATGATAACTTTCTTGCTATCGCGATACAGCATGAGATGGATCATTTGGACGGTAAGGTATTTATAGAAAAACTCTCTTATATGAAGAGAAAGAAATTCGAAAAAGAGTGGAAACGAAGACTAAAAGAGGCATAAGCAGCAATCTTGCACTTTGA
>NZ_JBFFOH010000104.1:0-8789 GCF_041562805.1 Sulfurovum sp.
AAGAAGCAGAGCAGATCGTAGTATACGATCTTGGTGGTGGTACATTTGATGTTACTGCACTTGAAACAGGTGACGGTGTTGTTGAAGTTATGGCAACAGGTGGAGATGCATTCCTTGGTGGGGATGACTTTGATAATAGAATCATTGACTTTGTTGCAGATGAGTTTAAGGCAGAGACTGGCATAGATGTGAAAGCAGATGTGATGGCGCTTCAAAGAGTTAAAGATGCGGCAGAGACAGCAAAAAAAGAGCTTTCTTCATCAACTGAAACAGAAATAAACCTTCCGTTTATCACAGCAGATGCATCAGGACCAAAACACTTAGTGACAAAAATCACTAGAGCAAAATTTGAGTCACTTATCGGTGACTTGGTAGCATCTACGATCAAAACAGTTCAAGGTGTACTGAAAGATGCTGGTCTTAGCACTTCTGATATCAACGAAGTAGTTATGGTTGGTGGTTCTACTAGAGTACCATTGGTTCAAGAAGAGATGAAAAAATTCTTCGGTAAAGAGCTTAACAAATCTGTAAACCCGGATGAAGTTGTTGCACTTGGTGCGGCTATTCAAGGTGGTGTACTTGCAGGTGATGTAAAAGATGTACTTTTACTTGATGTAACCCCATTGAGTCTTGGTATCGAAACTTTAGGTGGTGTAACAACTAAGGTCATTGAAAAAGGAACGACTATTCCTGCGAAGAAGTCACAAGTATTCTCAACAGCGGAAGATAACCAGCCAGCGGTTAGCATACATGTACTTCAAGGTGAAAGAGAGTTTTCTAAAGATAACAAATCACTTGGTATGTTCGAGCTTAGAGACATTCCTGCAGCGCCAAGAGGGGTACCACAGATCGAAGTTACATTTGACATCGATGCGAATGGTATCTTGACCGTTTCTGCGAGTGACAAAGGTACTGGAAAATCTCAAGAGATCAAGATCACTGGTTCGTCAGGACTTTCTGATGAAGAGATCGAAAAAATGGTTCAAGATGCTGAAGCGAACAAAGCTGAAGATGAGAAAAGAAAAGAAGTAGTTGAAGCAAGAAACCAGGCAGATGCATTGGTTCACCAAACAAGAAAGTCATTGACTGATCTAGGTGAGAACTTTGATGCTGCAGAAAAAGAGAGTATCGAAGCTGCTATTATAGATCTTGAAGAGACACTTAAAGATGACTCTGCAACTAAAGAGCAGATAGAAGAAAAAGTGAAAGTTTTGACTGAAAAAAGTCATAAGCTAGCTGAAGCAATGTACGCTAAAGAACAAGGCGGCGCAAACCCTGAAGCAAAAAAAGCAGACGATGACGATGTTATCGATGCTGAAGTAGAGTAAAACTCTACTTCAATCATACGACTAGTCGTATGAGTATTCTGGGCTTTGCCTGGAATACATTTTAAAGATTAAAAATCAAATGGCTGATTCACCATGAGCCATACATTGGTACCTTCATCTCCTGTAGCAACCTCTAAACGCATGGGTATCTCTTCTACCATAGCACGTAAACTCACCCCCACATCATATTTCATATCGGATAATAGATCAAAATTGTATTGATCATGCACTCTTCCTGCTTCTACAAATCCAACAAGCTGGAACCAATCTACCTTGACAGGAACTAGATCATTATCTTTCAGAGGATTATACTTGAGGATAGCCCTATACTCTACCGTTGCATATGATACCGCTTTGTCTGAGAACCGATCTTTATCATACCCTCTCATACGAGAATAGCCACCAAGTCGAGCACCTTCCCATATAGGTGGACGGTGTAGATTTAGACCGGGAGCAATTTCATTGTCGTTGTCCCAAGAGAAGGAATATCCTGTCCATAGGCTGAGCGCAAGGACATTTTGTTTGGTAAAAGAGAAACTGTCAAGGCTAATGTAATGGTTGTATTTAAACTCTAAGAAATCCCAGCTCTGTGTGGAGTCTCCCCAGTCAAAATCTTTGGAATATTGCAGTTCAAAATGATATCCTCTGGAGGGGTTCAGGTCAAAGTCCGTATTATCATGTGTAAGAAAAAACCTTAGACCATTGGTCTCCCATTTTGGTGCTGAAGTCAGATCTTTATTTTCCCATATGCTAAAGTCTTGCCAGTTTTCAAAGCTGTTGGATTGGTAAAATGTTTTTAGTCCTATAGAGGTACTGCCGGATAATAGGGGTGTTCCAGATCCACAGGCATGTCTACCTATAGCAAATCCATCTAGCAGTGAACATGCCCCTCCCGGATTATCCAGTCCTGCCCCGAGAGGAAGTACATATCTGAATGTAGTATGAAAAAAATTTGAATCTCCTGCTGAAACAAATACATCATCTTTATCCGAATCATGTGAACCGTTGAAATGGTAATGTTCTTTTGGAAAATAACTTTTAAATCCTGTAAAAGAAAAGAAAAGTCTTTCTGTATAAGGGATTTTATAGTCTGAAAAGGAGATGAACCCTCCTGTCAAACGTGCATCATCATCTTCTCCATTTGTAGTGATGTCTTGCGAAAATCCCGCAAACGCTGCTGCTACGAATGTTGTTTGAGGTTGAAACAATCCCTGCTTGATCACACCTACTCCTCCAGCTAAACCAGCTGAATCCGTAGAAAATGCAAAAGGAAGGATGATCCATTCTTTATTACATGCTGTGAGATTTGTATCATCATCAATATTGGAGACTTTAGAAAATACAAAAGGTTGCACATCCCATACTTCACATTTTGTGAGAGCTGTATCTTTTTGGGCAGTGGGAACAGTAGAGAATTCCAAGGGACTGACCGTCCATACTTTATTTTCTGTCAGATTCAATTCCTCTTCCGCATATAAGAGATCACTTATGAGAAAAGTACTACTTAACAAAGAGATAAAGAAGTGTTTTTTGTATTTCATTAAATAATTATATCTTAAAGAGTATAAAGGGTGAACCCATAATGTGTACTTCTAATGGTTCAATGCATTCTATATTATTTCAGATATTTTTAGGCTATAATACAACTATTATAGAGATATCATTAAGGATAGAATCATGGAAATTAAAAAGTGTACCACACTTGAAGAAGCAAGAAACGAAATAGATAGCGTAGACAGAGAGATCGTCGAATTAATTGCAAAACGTAATGAATATATTAAACAGATAGCCTATTTTAAAACAAGTGTAGACGAGGTCAAAGCAGAGGAGAGAATAGCAGATGTTATTGCGCATGTAAGAGAACAAGCTATTTCTCTTGATCTCTCTCCCAATCTCATCAATGATCTCTACGTCAGAATGATAGATGAGATGGTAGAAAGTGAGATCTCTGAATTTAAGAATGCGCAAAGATACTAGTACTAAACGCAATTGGTTGCGTGAGCACTCTGCTGAAGAGGGCACAGCGTCAGCGTAGCGATATAAGGAGCTTTGCTTTTTATGCGTTAATAATAGTACGTGAGATCTCTGAATTTAAGAATGCGCAGAGGTATTAAACCGTTAAATTATGTAAGGTTTCAGTGTTTAATCTTCATCCTCGTCGTCTGAATCTGAAACTGCATCTACCGCAGAACCTGCTACATCTATAGTTGCACTTGCGACACTGCCCACGATAGCAATGGGCGCTGTGACAACTTGTGTACATCCAGACAGTAAAGCCAAAATTATAATAGAATAGAGTGTTGATATTTTAGGACTCGGCATTTAGTGTCTCCCTGTACTGATTGGTTCATTTTTTCATGTGGGGATTATAGCATAAACACTTTGTGTAGAGGAGTACACAAAGAGTATGTTAGAATATATGAATTGATTTATATATAAGGTGTTCCATGAAAATACTATTGCTTGAAGATGATGTGATCTTACAAGAGATCATAGAAGAGTTTCTTGTCGAGAACGGTTATGATGTAGAGAGTTTTTTTGATGGTGAAAAAGCACTCGATGCAATAGGTTCAAATGCTTATGATATGCTGCTATTGGATGTCAATGTACCTAATATTGATGGTTTTGAAATACTCTCCTACTTACGTGAAATAGGTAATACCACACCAGCCATATATATTACATCTCTTGCGGGAATAGAGGACCTAAAAAAAGGATTTGATCTGGGTGCCGACGATTACCTGAAAAAGCCTTTTGAACTTGAAGAACTCAATGCCCGTATAAAACATATCGTTAGGATATACCGTCTACAGGAAGAGATAGAGTTTGACGGTATGAAATTCATTCCTAAAGCACATCAGATCTTTGTCAATGACAGTGTGGTTGAAATGCGACAAAAAGAAGCACAGGTTTTAGAATATTTCATCCGCAATACAGGAAAGATCATCTCTTGTGATGAGATAATAGAAAATGTATGGGATGATGAGCATGTACCTGCTCATGCGACAATTCGTACCTATATTAAAAATCTAAGAAAAATGTTTGAAAAAGAATATTTTGAGAATATTAAAGGAGAAGGTTATCGTTTTAACATCATATGAGCGCAAATCACTTTTTAGTTTTTTGGCGGTGTATCTGATATCTGTATTTATATTACTCGCTATCATAGGATATCTTTTCTTTGAAAATAACCGTACTTCTATGCAAAATGCTATGAAGTTTGAAATGATGTATCAGGCACGTATGTTATCTTCTTCTATTGTAATGAGAGCAATGGAGGATCATACAAAAGGAGCGATGGAGGAAATAAGCCGTAATGATTTCTTGAAAAATTTAAAACATTGCCGTTTTCAGGCAGGATATTATGATAAAGATCAAAATGCTATCTATACAGAAATTGATAACTTTAAAGTGATGGACAAAGATTTCTTTATCAAAGATGAAAGTTGTTATACGGTCATAGAAGACAAGAGTAATCATTTAGGTGTACATTATATAGTATTAAAAGAAAATGATCTATCTAACACGGTACAGCAAATGCGTATTAAGATCATAGGGTATCTGGTATTTTCATTCATACTTATGGGGATAGTGGGCTATTTTTTAGGACGGCTATTTTTAAGACCTGTAAGGGAACAGATAGAGTCTTTAGATAATTTTATCTCAGATACAACCCATGAACTCAATACTCCCATTTCAGCTATTTTGATGACTATACAGTCTTTAAAAGATGTAGAACCTAAAAAATTAAAACGATTGGAAGCCAGTGCAAAAAGACTTTCAGTGATGTACAGTTCTTTGACCTACAGGCTTGAAGGAAAAGTAGAATCTTCAGAGATGTTGTATTTTGCCAGTATTATAGAGGAAAGGGTTGAGTATGTAAAAGAGCTTATAAACTCTAAACACCTACATATCACACTTGATCTGGAACCCACACAAGTCTTTATGCCTCAAACATCTTCTTATAGACTGATAGACAATTTACTTTCCAATGCTATCAAGTATACTGATGTAGGCGACAGTATCTACATTACCCTTAAAGATAATGTATTAAAGATAAGAGATACAGGGATCGGTATAGATAAAAAAGTTCAGGATGATATTTTTAAACGTTATCACAGAGAAAATGATGAACGTGGAGGTTTTGGAATAGGTTTGAATATCGTACTTTCCATTTGTAAACAGTACAACATAAAACTAGACCTTGAGTCGGAAAAAGGAGAAGGAAGTACATTTATACTTACCTTTCCCAAGGTTCCTCATAGGGAATTATAAACCTATTCTACGCTATCCATAAGGATACCGATGATATCTGTCATTGTTAGGATACCATGAAGTTCATTGTTATCTAGGACCAGTAAACGTTTGATACTGTTCTGTACCATCATTCTTGCAGCATATTTCACATCAAGTTTTGTAGATACGGAAAAGGCTGGTGTTGATGCTATGTCATAGACATTAAGAAGATCGATATCTCCATCTTCAGCAACAATACTCTGTAAGATATTTTTGAAAGTCACAAGTCCATAGGCGCCATCATCGGTATTTTTATCTACAATGACAGAACGTACAGAATGTGTTTTCATAAGGCTGATAGCTTCTCTTACTGTTGACATAGGTGAAATTATTACCAACTTTTCTTTAGGTGTCATTATCTTTTCTACTAACATTTTTTACTCCTTTATATCATCGATTTAATGTCATGTTCAAATTTGTGTAACTCTTTTGTGTCAAGGCCTGCTACGTGACTCAGTGGCATGGTAAATGCTAAGCCATTGTTGTCCGGATTATCCAGGTCAAACTTCTGACGAAGTACTCGCATGACTTGCATTGAGAGTTTTCTTGGTAAGACAAAGAGTAGAACAGAGACATTTTCTTCAAGTGTGAGACCAAAGAATACTTTCTTTTCTTCAAGCCCGATATTTTTTCCATGTAAAATGGTGACAGAACCTGCTCCTGCTTCTTTAGCAGCTTCTATGGCGGCTTCTTCATCTTTATCCTGTATGATGACGATCAGTGCGGTAAATTTCATAACTCTTCTCCTTCAATATTGGATTCTTCTAAGTTCTTTTTCTTTTTATAATACTCTGCGTGAATACCATATCCCATTACAGTAAGCATTGGAAATAGGGAAGCAAAAGCGATCAGACCAAATCCATCTATCAGTGGATTACGTCCCTCAATGTTTTCTGCCAACCCCAACCCCAGTGCTGCAACCAAAGGTACGGTCACAGTTGAAGTGGTCACACCCCCACTGTCATAGGCAATAGGCACAATATATTTTGGTGCAAAATAGGTAAATATGATGACCAATATATATCCTGCAATGATATAGTAGTGTATAGGATCACCTGCAACAATACGGTATGAACCTAAACCAATACCAATGGCAACACCAAGTGCTACTACCATTCTAAGTATATTTTGTTTAATGTTCCCTTCGCTTATCTCTTCTGCTTTGATGGCGATGGCCAGTAGTGCAGGCTCTGCCATTGTGGTAGAGAAACCTATAAGGAATGCAAACAGATAAATGAGCAGGTTATTACCCATATCAGTAAGCTGAAAGGCTATGGTCTCACCTATAGGGAAAAGTCCCATCTCAAGTCCTACAATAAATGCATAGAGACCAAGGATCACCATGATGATACCAACGACTATCCTATATAAATGTAGCACAGGTTTTTTGATAATGATATACTGAAAGAAGAATATCACTATGAGGATAGGTGCAACATCTTTTATGGTATTGACAAGGTCAATAAATGCATCATAGGCTGAAAATGCGTAGTGATGTACTACAGCTTCAGTCTGTACTACGACTTCAGTAGGAAGTACAGGAGCAGTGTCCCCAGCCAAAGAATAAACGATAATTCCATAGACCTGTACGAAGATCATAGGTGTCAGAGAAGCAAAAGCAATGAGACCAAAACCGTCAATAGCAGGGTTTCTCCCTTTGATACTTGACGCCAGTCCTATACCAAGTGCAGCAACCAGGGGAACAGTAACTGTAGAGGTAGTCACACCGCCTGAATCATATGCTAGACCAATGATCTCTACAGGGGCAAAAAATGTGACGATAACAACTAAAATATAACCGCTTATGATGTAATAGGCAATAGGGTGACCAAGTAAAATACGAAGTGTACCTAACGCGATGGCAAAGCCTACAGAGAGTGCTACAGTCATACGTAACCAAAAAGCATCAACAAGACCATGTGAGATCAGTGCGGCTTTATTTGCTATGGCAATGAGTGCGGGTTCTGCTACAGTGGTTGAAAAACCTATAGTAAAGGCAAAAAGTAAAAGCCAAAAGATTGAACCTTTTTTAGCAAAGTCTACAGCTAAGCCTTCGCCTATGGGAAAGATACCCAGTTCAAGACCTCGGATAAATAGTGCCAAACCTACTGCTACTATAGTGAGTCCTATGACAATGGAGATGAGATTATCCGGTACAGCACGGATAATGACACCTTGAAATAGTGCAACAACAATGATAATAGGAAGGAGATCTCTAAAAGAGTTTTTTAGGTCCCCTGAAAATATTTTAAGGCTTTCTCTCATCATGATTGAGATTATATCTATTATAAGATAATTCTATGCTATAAAGTCTCTATCTTTCTTCTATAAAGTATAAGTGTACCTTTTTGTTCCAATTCTTTTAGTAATCAATGGCGGTAAATAGAAGAACTCCTCCTGTAACATAGGTTAAAGAAAGTAATAAAACTCAATTTAATAGATAAATATACCAATTTCTTATATATTAATAATAATTATCAATTTAATTATTATTTAAGTTAACTTTGGTTAAATTACGATTTAGATAATAATTATCAATTTTAAAACAAGTAAAATAAGGGATTACAAATGAAAAGATTAACTACGGTATTAAGCCTAACAGCAATATTGGCAACAGGAGTTCATGCTAGTTCACTGGAAGAGAGAGTGAAAGCACTGGAAGAACAAAACAGTGTATTGACAGAAGAGGTGCTTGCATCACAAACGGGCGGTTTTACACTGGTTGATACAGATAAGTCCTACAGTGGTCTAGGTGCAGCTGCATCTAAAGTGTATTTTTCTAAAAATCCACTTTCTATAGGTGGTTATGGTGAAATGTTTTATGCTAACCCAGACAATGGTGATGATTTTGCAGATATTTACAGATTTATTACATATTTTGGTTATAAATTTAATGACTGGGTTATATTGAATGCGGAAATCGAATTTGAACATGGTGCCAATTCCGACAAAGGTGGATCCGTTGTTGTTGAGTTTTTATACCTTGACTTCTTACTTTCAGATAAGTTCTCAATTAGAGCAGGACATGTACTTACACCTATGGGACTCACAAACCTTAGACATGAACCAACACTTTTTAACACAGTGCAAAGACCAGAAATTGAAAGACAGCTTATTCCATCAACTTGGCATGAGAATGGTGTACTTGCTTATGGTAGATTTGAG
>NZ_JBFFOH010000105.1:0-8749 GCF_041562805.1 Sulfurovum sp.
GATATACATACCCTTTAAATTACAGGTGCAACGATAAGCCGGGTTTTGTCGTGGGTAGTTATTTATCTAGACGTATTGTTGCCAATACGTTCAAGCGAAGTATGTCTGCTGATCTAACAGCTTGTGAGACTTATACCATATACTTCTTGCTGCGAACAGGGTTTACCTAGCTACCTATGTTACCATAAGTACTGGTGGGCTCTTACCCCACCCTTTCACTGTGACCACCGAAGTGGCGACCTACTTTCTGTTGCACTTGCCCTCAGATTACTCTGGCCATCCGTTAGATGGAGTTCTGTCTCACTTGCAGCCCGGACTTTCCTCTCGTGGTTTATACCACCAGCAACTACCTATTGCACCTTGGTGAAATTATAGCATATAAAAAGATAAGTATTACGTATTATGATTAATATAAGAATAGTTGTTAGCTAGTGAAGCAAGAAAAAATCAGATAAATTTCTCCAGATTAACTGTTCATTCTACCTATAGCACAGGAAACAAAGCTTTTTGCTTTAGCTGAAGTACTATTCATAAAACTCATCTCTTCTTCAGCTAAAGGATAACCGAGTTCTCTTAGTGCTTTTGCTAACTTATCTTTATCTTTATCTTTCATCTCTAAAGTGATCTTACGAGGGATAACCTCTAAGTTTACTTCTATTTTTCCAAATTCTTTGGCAAGTTTTGTCTTAAGTGTAGAAGCACAGCCACTACACTTCACATTAAAGACCTCAAACGATTCCTTCATATATGACTCCTGACGATTTAATTTAGTAGTATTATAGTCAAAAAAGGTAAATGAAAAAAGTATATTGGTGTTTATTTTTTAATCTTTTATCATTAAATAGGTTTTAAAGGAGATAAATAACGTGGGCTTTGAGCCCACGTAAAAGTGTTTGGAGATTTAACGAAGTGAGATAATTAAGAAAGAACTTCTTTTATAGCCTTGCCTATCTCAGCTGGTGATACAACTACTTTAACACCCACTGCTTCAAGTGCATCCATTTTCTCTTTTGCTGTTCCTGCAGAACCAGAGATGATTGCACCTGCGTGACCCATTCTTTTACCTGCAGGTGCAGTTTGACCTGCAATGAAAGCAACCACTGGTTTGGTTACATTTTCTTTGATGAAAGCTGCTGCCTGAATTTCAAGATCTCCACCAATTTCACCGATCATTACAATTGCTTCAGTCTCTGCATCGTCTTGGAACATTTGTAGAAGTTCCTTATATGAAAGACCGATGATCGGGTCTCCACCAATACCAACAGCTGTTGTAATACCATAACCTTCATTACATACTTGGTTTGCACCTTCATATGTCAATGTACCTGACTTAGAGATGAGTCCTACATTACCTTTTTTGAAGATCATACCAGGCATGATACCGATCTTACACTCGTCTGCTGTAATGATACCCGGACAGTTTGGTCCGATAGTCTTCATATTCTTCTTAACCGCGTGAGCTTTTGCTGCTTGCATATCTCTAACCGGTGCACCTTCTGTAATGATGACTGCAAGTTCGATACCAGCATCTGCTGCTTCCATTACCGCATCAGCCACAAATGCCGGGGGAACAAAAATCATAGAAACAGTTGCACCTGTTGTCGCTACTGCCTCTTTTACTGTATTAAATACTGGCTTACCAAGATGTATTTGTCCACCTTTATTTGGTGTTACACCACCAACGATCTTTGTACCATAGTCCATACATTGCTCAGCATGGAAAGAACCTTCTTTACCTGTAAAACCTTGAACGATTACTTTTGTATCTTTATTTACTAAAATTGACATCTATAATTCTCCCTTTGCTGCTGCTACTGCTTTTGCTGCACCATCACCCAAGTCATCACCTACTATAAGGTTAGCGATATTTGCATTTTTTAAGATCTCTGCCGCTTCTGGTGCATTTGTACCATCAAGTCTAACAATTACAGGTACATTCACATCTGTGATTTTTGTTGCTTCAATAATACCATTAGCGATTCTATCACATCTTACAATTCCACCAAAGATATTTACGAAAATAGCTTTGACTTTTGGATTTTTAAGAATAATTTCAAATCCTTTTGCCACTGTTTCAGCATTTGCTGAACCACCAACATCAAGGAAGTTTGCAGGTGTTCCACCCATGTAGTTAATAGTATCCATAGTACCCATTGCAAGACCGGCACCATTTACCATACAACCAATTTCACCATCAAGAGCAATATAAGAAAGACCATGTTGACTTGCTTCTCTCTCATCCGGATCTTCTTCAGAAATATCTCTCATATCTTCGATCTCAGGGTGACGTCCAAGTGCAGAATCATCAAAGCCCATTTTTCCGTCAAGTGCCATAAAATCACCAGATTCAGTTTTGATCAATGGGTTTATCTCGATCATCTCTGCATCATTTTCCATGTAAAGCTTGTAAAGTTTAGATGCAAAATCTATCATTTTTCTTTGCTCGTTTTTGTCTGTGATTCCAAGACCAAATACTAACTCTCTACCATGGTAACCTTGAAAACCGATCGCAGGATCAACTTCAATTTTGATGATCTTCTCAGGAGTATCATGTGCTACAGTTTCAATGTCCATACCACCTTCTGTTGAAGCCATAATAATTGGCATTTCAGCAGCTCTGTCAAGTACGACTGAAAGATAAAGCTCATCCTTAATAGCTGCACCTTCTTCAATATATACTTTATGAACCAATTTACCTTCAGGACCAGTTTGGTGTGTTACCAAAGTCATACCCAAGATCTCACTTGCCAATTCTCTTACTTCATCAATTGATCTGGCAAGTTTAACACCACCACCAAGACCACGCCCACCTGCATGAATTTGAGCTTTAACTACCCAAACATTTCCGCCAAGTTCTTGCGCATTAGTAACTGCTTGAAGTGGGGTATTAGCAATAATACCTCTTGGTGTCGGCACACCGTATTTAGCAAAGATCTGTTTTGCCTGATATTCATGTATATTCAATTTATACTCCTTTAAAATTACTATAAGTTCTATAATTATACGTCTTAGTAGGATAATGCTTGGTTAATTCTATTATCAATATTAGTAATTTACTGAATGTGTTAAATATCTACACAGTCTATAGCGATTTTGAAGGTAATTAAGCGAAAAATGGCTTTTGAAGAATGATAAAATAGCAAAAAGTGTTACGCTTCGTACATTTTTACTATTTTATTTGCAACTTATTATTTATACTTTAGGTGTGATCATCTCTTCAGGTTTCACATATCTATCGAAATCTTCTGCAGACATAAACCCAAGGGCTACAGCTTCTTCTTTTAGTGTCGTTCCATTCATATGTGCAGTTTTAGCGATTTTCGCCGCATTTTCATAACCTATATGTGGGTTCAATGCTGTCACTAACATCAAAGAGTCGTTCAAAAATCTATCTATATTCGCTCTTATTGGTTCAATTCCCACCGCACAATGTATATCAAAACTTCTCATTACATCTGCAAGAAGTTTTACAGATTGTAAAATGTTATATGCAATTACAGGTTTAAATACATTCAGTTCAAAGTTTCCTTGAGATGCTGCAATACCCACTGTTACATCATTACCCATCACTTGTACAGCTACCATTGTCATAGCTTCTGCCTGTGTTGGATTTATTTTGCCTGGCATGATAGATGAACCTGGTTCATTTGCAGGGATTTCTATCTCTCCCAAACCACATCTGGGACCTGATGCCAGCCATCTTATATCATTTGCTATCTTCATAAGATTTGCCGCAAGTGCTTTAAGTGAACCACTCAACACTACTTCAGCATCATGTCCAGTGAGTGCATGAAACTTATTTGGTTGAGAAACAAAGCCATAATTTATTGACATAAACTGGTTCAATTGTACTGCAACTCTTTGTGAAAACTCTGGGTGTGAGTTAAGCCCTGTACCTACAGCTGTACCTCCTATAGCAAGTTCCTTACAATATATAAGTGCATCATTAATTTGTTTGAGATTTGTCTCTAACATAGATACATATCCCGAAAGTTCTTGACCCAATGTAAGTGGTGTTGCGTCTTGTAAGTGTGTTCTACCTATTTTCACGATATCAGAAAAAGATTTTGATTTTAAGTCAAGTGTATTTTTTAATTGATTGAGTGCCGGGATAAGATCATCCGTGACTGCTATGACTTCTGCAATACGCATAGCAGTAGGGTAAGTATCGTTCGAACTTTGTCCTTTATTTACATCATCATTAGGATGAACCAGGTATTCCTGTGTAAAATCTCCACCTAAGATCTCTGTTGCTTTATTTGCGACCACTTCATTCATATTCATGTTCGACTGTGTTCCGGAACCTGTTTGCCATACAACAAGTGGAAAGTTATCATCAAGTTCTCCCGTGAGTACCATATCACATGCCTTAGATATCGCCGTTGTTTTTTCATCATTTAAACGATCTAAGGATTGGTTAACTAAAGCACATGCTTTTTTCAAGTTTGCAAAACCATAAACAATTTCAAGAGGCATTTTTTCATTACCAATCTCAAAATTATGTACAGACCTTTGTGTTTGTGCTCCCCAATATTTCTCACTTGGGACCTTCATCTCACCCATTGTATCTTTTTCAATTCTATAACCCATGTGTAATCCTTTTATTTATCATAATTACTTATAGTACTCTGTTTTAATTAATGAAATACTTACTAAGATCAAGAAGTCCAAAAAGGGAGGATAATTCTTTGTAGGGAGTAGATGTAACACTGTATTTTTCAATACAATGTTACTGAATTGAGATATGATTTTCGAGCTTTAGCTCTTACACGATTCGGAACTTAGTTCCTCGCTTGTACTGGATTTTAATCCTTGTACTATTCAGGATTTAGCCCTTCACATACATTGGACTTTAATCCTTAACCTCATATTGTTCACGACCCATTTGGTAAATGTCATTACCTTTTGTGTCATTTACAACAGTCACAGGAAAATCTTCCACTGTGATCTTTCTTACAGCTTCTGGCCCTAATTCCGGATAGGCGATCACTTCTGCTGAACGTATCTGCTTCCCAAGTAGTGCACCTGCTCCACCTGTAGCACCAAAATAGATACCATCATACTCAACACAAGCATCTTTTACAGCTTGGTTTCTTTTTCCTTTACCTATCATCCCTTTTGAACCATGCGCTAGCATAGTTGGAGAAAATGAGTCCATTCTATAAGAAGTAGTTGGCCCTGCACTACCTATTGGGTCACCTGGTTTTGGTGGAGTTGGTCCAACAAAATAAATTACTGATCCTTCCAGATCAAACGGAAGCTCTTCACCAGCTTCTATGAGGTCAACCAATCTACTATGCGCAGCATCTCTTGCTGTGTATATTGTACCATTTAGTAAAACAGTATCACCCGCTACAAGCTGCTTGGTATCTTCAGAAGTGAGTGGAGTTGTTAAAGTATATGTTGCCATTTCTTCTCCTTATATCGTGATATGTGTATGTCTTGAAGAGTGACACTGAACGTTTACAGAAACAGGAAGTGACGCAATATGACAAGGATTAGACTCAATATGTACGGCTAAAGCAGTTTTTGTTCCACCCATACCCATCGCACCTATTCCAAGCTTATTGATCTCATTGAGGATTCTCTCTTCAAGTTCAGCCATCTCTGGGTCTTCATGCGTTGTTTCAAGATCTCTAAAAAGTGCATGTTTAGATGAGATAACTGCTCTTTCAAATGTACCACCAATTCCCACACCTACAGTAATAGGAGGGCATGGATTTCCACCTGCATCAGAGATAACCTCTTTAACATACTCAACAATACCATCTTTACCTGCAGCTGGCGGAAAAACTTTAGCACGTGAAACATTTTCAGAACCACCACCTTTGGCAGCATATTCAATGTCGATCTTATCACCGGAAACAATATCAAAATGAATAATAGCAGGGAGGTTATACCCAACTGTATCTTTCAAGTTTAAACGGCTGAATGGTTCACATGTTGAGGCTCTTAAGTAACCTTCTGTATAACCCTCTTCTGTTCCTTGATTAATAGCATCTCTCAAAAGACCACCATTAATACGTACTTCTTCCCCAACCTTTACAAAAAATACAGCTAACCCAGTATCTTGACAAAGTGGTCTTTTTTCATCTTTTGCAATGTTCGCATTTTCAAGAATTTGGCGAATCACTTCTTTACTTACAGGTGACTTTTCAGCCTCCATAGCAGCTTGAAGTGCATCATATGTATCTTGTGGAAGATCAGTACCACAATGCATGATCATATCTTTTACTGCTTTTACAACAACATCAAATTCAATTTCTCTCATTTATAACCTTTAGTCAAAAAATTTCTTCTCTTTAAGTACATCGATCATACTTCTTACTGATGCAACGCTTTTTGCAAACTTAGTCTTTTGACCTTCATTTAGTGTCATTTCAAACAGTTTTTCAACACCATTCGCACCAAGTGCTACCGGTACACCCGAAACCACATCAGAATGACCATAGTGACCATCTAAATAAACTGCACAAGGGTGAATCTGTTTGGTATCTTTTAAAATCGCTTCCACCATAAGTGCTGTAGATTTTGCTGGGGCATAGTACGCTGATCCTGTTTTAAGATAGCCTACAATTTCTGCCCCACCATGTTTAGTACGTTCAACAACTTCAAGAATATCTTCTTCATCAAGTACATCCGTTAAAGGTACACCTGCAACTGTAGAGAATTTTGGAAGTGGCACCATATCATCACCATGACCACCCATAACTGAAGCACGGATCTGTCCTGCACCATAACCTATTTTCTCATGAATAAAGTGAGCCATTCTTGCAGAATCCAAAATACCCGCCATACCTATGACTCTCTCTTTAGGAAATCCAGATGCTTTAAGTGCGACGTATGTCATAACATCAAGAGGGTTTGAAACCATGATGATAATAGCCTCAGGTGCATGTTCTTTTACATCTGCAACAACTTCTTTAGTGATCTCTGCATTGATCATGAGAAGATCATCTCTACTCATACCTGGTAATCTAGGACTTCCTGCCGTGATAACGACTACATCTGAACCTGCCATTCCTGCAGCATCTTCTGCTACAGACACCAATGTATGCATTCTCGCTGCATTCGCTGCCTGAGACATATCTAAAGCTTTTCCTTTAGCGATCTCTATGTTTCTGTCTCTAAGTACTATCTCGTGACAGATACCTTTCATCGCAAGTGAATATGCTACAGTAGCACCCACATTTCCTGCACCGATAATCGATACCTTTTTACCTTTTTTCATTATAATCCTTTAAGTGAGAACGATAGGGGACCCCCAAAGCAAAACATAACTCATAACTTATGTTATCAATTATGCTTTGCGACAAAAGAGGCTACATCAACCCTATGCTATATGACACATATATGTCAAGAGTATCTTTTTACACTAGATACCAAGAAGTGATGCAGAGGAGTACCCTCTACAGAAGTGTATAGCATACAAAAATGTTATGACATTTTTGTGACGAGTATTGCACAATTAAAATGCAATACTCAGTGGAACCTTACTTATATTGCGTCAATGATCGCATTAAGTGTAGCAGATGGTCTCATCGCTTTCTCAGCTAACTCATCATTTGGATGGAAGTAACCGCCGATGTCTTGAGGTTGACCTTCTACTGCAAGAAGCTCTTCCATGATTGTCGCTTCTTTCTCTTTAAGTTCCGCAGCAACAGGAGCAAACTTAGCAGCTAATTCAGCATTGTCACCTTTAGCAAGTGCATCTGCCCAGTACTGAGCTACGAAGAAGTGAGATGCTTTATTGTCTGGCTGTCCACATTTTCTACCTGGTTCTTTGTTGTTATCAAGGTAACCTTCATTAGCGATATCTAGTGCAGCTGTAAGTGCCGCCAGTTTAGCATCATCATGTTTTTGTCCGATAAATCTTAATGACTCAGCCAATGCCAAGAACTCACCAAGTGAATCCCATCTTAAGTGACCCTCTGCAAGGAATTGATCAACGTGCTTAGGAGCTGATCCACCTGCACCAGTCTCATACAATCCACCACCAGCGATCAATGGAACGATTGAAAGCATTTTAGCAGATGTTCCAAGCTCTAGGATCGGGTACATATCTGTAAGGTGATCTCTAAGAACGTTACCAGTTACAGCTATCGTGTTTTCACCTCTTCTGATTCTCTCGTTTGTAAATCTTGTTGCATCAGTCACTTTCATGAATTGAATGTCTAAACCATCTGTATCATAGTCTGCAAGATAAGCATCTACTTTTTTCCTAACTTCAGCATCATGAGCTCTGTTTTCGTCTAGCCAGAAGATTGCAGGGATACCTTCGATTCTTGTTCTCTCAACTGTAAGTCTTACCCAATCTCTGATCGGGATGTCTTTTGTTCTTGACATTCTCCAGATATCACCAGCATCACACTCGAAACTCATTAGTACTGTACCATCTTCAGCAGTAACAGTCACTGTACCAGCTTCTGCAAGTTCAAATGTAGTTGGGTGAGAACCATACTCTTCTGCTTTTTGAGCCATAAGACCGATATTTTGCATTGTACCCATAGTTGATACATCATATTGACCATTCTTCACACAGTCTGCTACCATCTCTTCATGGAACATAGCGTAAGTAGAATCAGGAATAACTGCTACAGTTTCAAGCGCAGCACCTGTTCTATCCCACTGTTTACCACCTTCTCTTACCACTACAGGCATAGAAGCATCGATAATTACATCGTTTGATGCGTTAAAGTTTGTTTGACCTTTATCAGAATCAACCATTGCAATTTTTGGAGCATCTGAA
>NZ_JBFFOH010000106.1:0-8708 GCF_041562805.1 Sulfurovum sp.
CCTTTTCTCCCGAAATTCACGCTTTTCCCACTAAATGATCTATAAACGTCATTACTTAGTCTATTTATCTGAAACTAACAAATTCAGTGTTCAAATATTTACCATTTAAGTCGATATTGCATAGAATGTGCACTAATAAATAGTTACATAACTATACGGAGAGAATATGGCTAATAGTCATCGTGCGAATATAAATCCCTTATTACTAATTTGGGCAAGGGAAATATCACGTATGGATATGCACTATGCAGCAAAAAAACTAGGTGTTACTGAAGACAAATTGAAGAGTTGGGAATTTGGAGAAGAACAACCTACTGTAAAGCAACTGCGGAATGCTGCAAATTGTTATAAAGTTAATTTTGGTGCCTTTTTTTTACCTCAGCCACCTGAATCATTTAAGGCTCCAGTTAAAGACTTTAGACGTCACCATGGAACAACATTTGATGATATTGACCCAGAAATCTATATAGATCTCCGTTCAAATTTAAATGTACGTGAGATAGCCATCGAACTAGAAGAAGAACTTGGTGAAAAAACTAGAACATTTCAATTAGAATGCAATATTAATGATGATCCAATATATGTAGCAAAAAGAATACGCAAAGAATTAGATATTTCATTTGCAAAACAGAAAAAATTTAGAGAATCAAGAATTGCATTTAATGCATGGAGAGATGCAATAACGGACTATGGTGTTTTGGTCTTACAGTCAACAAAAATTAGTCTTAATGAAATGAGAGCTTATTCAGTATATTTTGAAAGAAAACCTCTCATAGTTGTGAATAGAAAAGACCCTTACTCCGCGAGAACTTTCTCCTTATTGCATGAGTTTACACACTTACTTCTTCGTTCAAGTGGGCTATGTGATTTTCATGCTAATACCAAAATGCCTGCACATGAACAAAAGCTTGAAATATTTTGTAATAAAGTTGCTGCACAAGTATTAGTACCAGATGAATATTTGTTGAGTTATCCAGCAATACAGGTAACAGAAAAAGAATCTTGGAGCGATCAAACATTAGCATCTATATCTAGAGATTTTGGTGTAAGTCGAGAAGTTGTTCTCAGGAAACTATTAGATTATGATTTAACGACGCAAGCATTTTATGGAGAGAATAGAGAACGGTATAAGCAAGAAGCAATCGAAAGCAAAAAACGCAATAAAGGAGGATTCGTACCTCCGTCGGTTGATGTAGTCAGCGCAAAAGGAAAACAATTTGTATCACTAGTTATTGATGCAATGCATTCTTCACTTATTACACCAAGTGATGCTTCAGATTATTTAGGGGTTAAAGAAAAGCATTTTAGAAAAATTGAAATAAGTTTGGAAGGATAAGAATGTTGGCTTCAAAATATGTAATTGACACTTGTTCACTCACTAAGATGCGACATAATTATCCAAAAGATGTTTTCCCAACTGCTTGGGAAAAAATTTCAAACCTTTCTAAAAGTGGTACGCTTATTTCTGCTGAAGATGTTCTAGAGGAACTAAATGTATTTGATGATGAAATTCTAAAATGGGCACAAGAGCAACTTGATTTTTTCTATCCACTAGATAGAAATGTACAAAAATTGGCAACAAAAATATTAACAGAGTATCCTGGATTATTGGATTTGAAAAAGAATAAGTCAAGTGGCGATCCTTTTATAGTTGCAACAGCAATGTATACGGGTTGTTCTCTTGTTACAGAAGAGAAATACAGTAACTCACCAACTCGACCAAAAATTCCTAATGTGTGTAAAGCATTGGGTATAGAATGTATTAATCTAGTAGAAATGTTTAGAAGAGAAGGTTTACGTGTTTAGTTCAATATGTAACAAACAAAATGAGCAATCAAAGGAAAAAACAAATGAGTAGCGACGCTATCGGAGAATATTACTGTTTATGCGAGCTTCTTTTAGATGGCAAGGAAGCATACTTAGCAAATGGCCTTACTCAAAAGGGCTGGGACATTGCTGTACTTGATGGCAACAAGACCATACGAGTACAAGTCAAGTGCATAAATTGGGAGGCAAGTGGGCAGGCAGCGGTAAAAGGAACTTTTATAACTAAAGAATTCGACTACTTGGTGATTGTCTTACTTAGATACAAGGGAAGTAAATTCACGCCACTTGTGATTCCATATGAAAAACTTAAAGAAAAATCTGAAGATGATAGGGGGAAACTTATAGATGATGATGGCTACGTATATTATTCATCTAAAAAAGAGAAAAAGAGCGGAAATAGTTATGAGAAACAAGCTATTGCTATTTCAACGCTAGAAAATGAAGAAATATTTAACTTATTTGGTATATACAATGCCAACTTTGGCAGCATCAAGGCGTAACAAGGCGCTCCAGCCGACCAGTAAATGCGGCGTTTTGCTTCGTTACACTCTGCATTTAGCGTCGGCTGAGCTTAAACGTTATGCCTAAATTTTAAAGTTATAGGATTACATGAAAAAAGAAGAAATGTTTAGTCGTCTTGTTGAAAATGCTTTTGATTTTCTTTTCAAGGCAATATCGGAAATAAAAGAACAACCCAAGTATTCCATTATCCATTTTTACGCAGCAGTTGAGTTGCTTGTAAAAGCTCGCTTGATGCATGAACATTGGTCGTTAGTAATAGCAAAAAAGCAAGAGCCGGACTGGGATAAATTTGTTGCAGGCGACTTCCAGTCTGTTACTCTTGACGAAGCAGCAACCAAACTAAAAAAAGTTGTGCGTAGCGGTTTATCGCCATCTGAGATAGAAGCATTCAAAGAAGTTGCCAATCATAGAAATAAAATGGTCCATTTCTTTCATGAGGCTCAATCAAAGGAGGAAAGCGAGGAGTTAACACGTAAAGTAGTCAAACAGCAATTAAAAGCTTGGCATTTCTTGCATCAGCTTTTATTGAATAAATGGAAAAATGAATTTATATCATGGAACACAAAAATTTCAGAACTTGATTCGGCTTTAAGACAACGACACGAATTCCTCCAAGTAGTTTTTGATAGCTTGCAACCAGAATTAAAAATACAAACGGAAAAAGGTGCATGGTTTAAAGAATGCCCATCTTGTGGATTTGAATCTAAAATACATGTTCACACAGAAAATATCATTTACGAATCAAAGTGTTTAGTTTGTGGACTTGTTGAAAAATGCCTAAATATTAAATGTCCTGAATGCGATGAAATTATCACTATTTCAGAAGAAGAGACCTCTCCTTGTTGTCAATCTTGTAAATATGAATTAAAACCTGAAGATGTTGGTGTAGCATTAACAGATAATGGTGCTGCGCATATCGCTGCTATGGAAGGTGATGATTCATATGATGATGCAAATTGTAGCTATTGCAATGGTTACTACACTGTAGTGCGTACTGAAAATGACAAATGGGTTTGTACTCAATGTCTCAGGATATTTGATTCACTTGAACGTTGTGAATGGTGCAGTGATTTTAATACAGGAGACATGCAGAATAGTTATGTTTCTGGTTGCAATTGTTGTGACGGGATGGCAGGATGGCGTAGAGATGACTAGGAAGAAATGAAGAAAACAATATTTATAATAATACTAGGCCTATTTGGACAACCGGTAATAGCTGATGATTGTGATTTAAACCAAAATACCAGAGTGGAAAAAAATATCGAACTTCAGAAAAAATATCCTGGAAGTTTTCTGGTAGATAAAAACTTTATTTTAGTGGTGCCCGTTAAAGAAGGCGAAGTTCGAATTAATATTGGTGGCTGTGTACATTATGGAGTAACCATTGAACTGAAAACAAAAAATGCTAGTAAGTATAAAGAAGAAAAAGAATTTATGAATAAAATCCTTCATCTAGCAAAAACATACTCTCAGGGTATGATTAAATATGAAAAGTTAAAAAAAGTAATAAAAGACCGAAACTGGTCACAACCAAAATCACCCTCAAAATTTTATTTTTTTAATTATGATGGTTCTCCATTTGAAGTCTATGAAACCAATGAAGGGCTGTACACTATTATAGGGTTTAGCTCCTACAGCTAACAAGTTATTCCTCATTTCCCTGCTACAGGGTAAAAGTTTTCTGTTTGGTTATTTTATAGCTGATAGAACACTATCACAAGAATCAATTGATGAAGATTTACATGAAACACACATTCTCACTTCAATTGTGGCTGCCTTCATTTCTATATATTTCATTGGCAGTGAATTGGCTTTAGTTCTTAACGCGTCTGCTTCAGATTGATATCTTCTCATACTGTTTCCACATTCAGACAATGAAAGCTTTTTCATAGCAATACCTTCATATGCCAACTCTTTCAATTTAGCTTTAATATCTGCAACCAGGGTGTCATGGTTAACGGCTTCTTTCTTAGCATCTTCATATGATCCAGCCTGGAAAGTAAATGTAATAGAAGCTGTTTTCCCGATAGAACCTTTATTTACCAAAGATCCATTCATATGTTCTCCATGCTTACCCAACACAGCTTTAACACTATCAGGTTGAACTTCTATAATTGGAATCATTATTTGGGCAGAGTATTTGGCACTTTTTAAGCCGGAGGCTGGACCCATAGGAACACTTTTAATCATTCCTCCGCTTACTGAAGTTTTATATTGAGCATTAAATCCTAACGTTTCATTTTCAAGAGAAATCAGAACACTTGTATTATCTGGAAGGTTAGTGCGACATTCGATGACTGCTTGTCCAGATGAAGTAATAGAAGCTTTCGGAAATAAGATAACATCTTCATTCATAACACTTTGAATAACTGGAGCTGGAGTAGATTCTACTGTTTCTTTTTTACTGTCTGAACACCCTACAAGTAATAAAAGCAATGTGGATAATAGTATTTTATTCATTTGGTGTCGCCTTTAAATCATAGTTTCCAATAGTATATCTCAATTGGAAAGAAAGGCAAATAGTTGTAAATTTCTGTCATTAAAAGAGCATGAAGGGGCTTTGATATTTATCACGCATGATAAGACTTTTTTTGAGCATTTAAATACGAAGAATTGGGTATTTTAAAAAAGTCAGAAGAAACGTTATGCGGTTCACGAGATATTGTAATTGACGACCCGTTGGCTTAAATATAAGAAAATCAGTTACGTTTGGTATCATTTATGATGAATTTCATAGGTGGCGACTGACCCTAAATTTTATGACTACGAAGGTGTAAACCTTGCTATTGTTGAGTGGATTATTAGAAACGGTCTTCCTAAGTTTAAACAGTAGTGTGCCTCTATAATTAGCGAGCTATAGTTTAAGGTTAAATCTTGAACGCTATTTGTACTCTTTTAACTCTGTGTTAGTTCTAACTCCGAGTTTGGCGTAGAAAATACACTATTTAAGATCATGTAAGATTGAACTTCTGTACTGTTTGATGGATTTTCAAGTGCAAACTCAATCCCCGAGGGCACAATTAATATTGGTTACCCGACCCCTTTGCTTGCGGGTATGTAGAAAAATATAGTCTTAAGTGGTAAATATGACATATATTGACGAGATTACCTAATAATAAAGCAATTATTTGTAATCTTATTATATAATCTTGTCAATTTAATATATTCAAGGAAAAACATGTTGCTAAAATTTGGTGCACAAAACTTCTTTTCGTTTAAAGAAGGCTTTGAAGTGTCATTAGAACTTGGACAAACATGTCCTAAAAGCATTTCTCATAATAAAAATTTTGCAAATGTATTGGCAATTAAAGGAGCTAATGCATCAGGTAAAACTAATGTTCTAAAAGTATTGTCCTTTATTAAAGAGTTTGTGACAGAGTCATTTAGTTATAAACCAGAAGATGAGATTTTTATAAATTCTTATTTTGATAGTGAAGAGCCGACGAATATTTATGTCATTTTCTTGGATAATAATATTCAGTACAAATATGAAGTAGAGTTAACAAAGCATGAAATTATTTCTGAAACTATATACAAGAAAACGCAAAGATCAACGAAGTTAATTGAAAGAAAAAAGAATAAATTAGATTATAGAACTGAGCAGTTCAAAGAGCTGGATATCGTTAAACTAAGAAAGAATGCTTCAATAGTTAGTACAGCTAAGCAGTATGAAGTAAAAGAACTAGATATTTTCTATGATTTATTTTTAAAAATAATGGTACCAAATGTTAGTTATTTAGGAATGCACGATAAGCTTCCAAATACGCAAATTGCCTCGAGTTTTTATTATACTAATGAAGAAGTCTTTTCTTTTGTAAAAAAACTCCTTATCCAATCTGATACTGGCATAAATGATATTAAGATATTTGAACGAGAGGATGAAGAAAACGATGAAAAAGAATATTTTCCTATTTTTTACCACACAGTTGGAAATACTCAAAAAACATTGACAATATATGACCAATCTAGTGGAGTAAAAACTTTATATCAACGCCTTGGCTTCTATAAGATTGCTTTGGAAGAAGGGTCAATATTAGTATTAGATGAATTTGACATTAATTTGCATCCTGATATTTTACCTACACTTATTGAACTTTTCGAAGACAAAAAAACTAATACTAAAAATGCTCAATTGATTTTTACTACGCATAACAGTGACATAATGGACAACCTTGGTAAATATAAAGTAGTTTTAGTTAATAAAGAAGAGAATGAAAGTTTTTTATATCGCTTGGATGAAATTCCTGGTGATTTACTTAGAAATGATCGTTCTATATTTAAAGTTTATAATACTGGAAAGATTGGTGGAAAACCAAAGATAAATTATGGCGAAATTTAAAAATACTAAAACGTTAGCACTTCTAAAAGATATTATTACATCCTCTCTTGATAATGATGGTGATACATTAACATCTAGATGTAAATTCAATTTTTCATATTTTGATTCCTCGCAACCTGCTGGACAAGGTTTTTCTGACTGGGGTCATAATGAACTTATAAAATTGTTAGAAAAATTAGTCAATTACTCTAAAGAACCGTTGTCTTATTGGAAAAATCAAAAAAATGGAAAACAAAATATTTTAGAAATTTATGGTGATTTTCCAAAGAACTCTGACTTTGAGCATCCCAAATATATTCCTCATCAAGCACAATGGGGTAGGTTTCGATTAGAAGCTAAAGTGAGGTTGATTGGGTTTGTTTTGCCTTCTACGTATGATAACACTGTACATAAAGTGACAGCCAAAAGATATGATGTAAATACATTTTATGTCGTTTTTTTAGATAAAGATCATATGTTTTACAAAATAAAAAAATAAGAGTGCATTCCTTATAGTCTAATTGTTTACTTGAATTATTTAGAAGGTGTTAAAGTTGATGATCGATTTATCAGTATTAGTAGCTACATTACTAACAATAATAATTCAGATGTGGTACCTCATACCAATAGCATTGATTATCCTCTTTTTCAAATCACCATTCGGCAAAGGCCTGATGGGTGAGATGCTTGTCAACTTTGCTGTAAATATCCGGCTGGACAAGCAGAGGTATCATCTGTTGAAAAACGTCACGCTTCCGACTGAGGATGGGACGACGCAGATAGGCCATATTGTTGTTTCCGAGTTCGGTGTTTTTGTTATTGAGACGAAGAACATGAGAGGATGGATCTTTGGGAATGAGAAGCAGAAGAGCTGGACACAGAAGATATACAGACATACCAACACTTTTCAAAACCCGCTGCATCAAAACTACAAGCATGTAAAGACCATGGAGTCTACACTTGGGATTGAGGCAGGCAAGATATTTTCCGTTGTCGTCTTTGTTGGCGACAGCACTTTCAAAACAGAGATGCCTCCGAATGTGACGTACGCGGGCGGTTTTGTACGCTACATAATGTCCAAAACAGAGAAGATCATCACACCTGCCGAGGTCAAACAGATTGTTTCTATGATAGAGTCCGGCAGACTGACGAACAGTTTTAAAACACTCAGAGAACATGTTAGACATGTTAAAGAGATCGTCAAAGAGAAAGCAAACCAAAACGTCTGTCCGAGGTGTAGTAGTCCACTGGTTTTGCGTGTAGCGAAGCAGGGTGTAAACAAAGGCAATGAGTTTTATGGTTGCAGCAGTTACCCTAAGTGCCGGCACACCGCACAGGTTGTATAAGTAATCTTTTCAGGCCGGATCGACGAGCTCAAGCAAACTGTCTTTCTGTCATCATCTCTTCGCTAAATATGCTAAACTAACTCTATGGATTTATGGATTTTAGGGTCAGGTGACAACCCACTACTTTTGCAGTATGATGCGCTGATTTGTTACAAGAGAATAGAGATGCAAAGAAAATCTAGTCAAGAGGTCAGTGTCATCATCTCTTCATTAAATATGCTAAACTAACCCTATGGCAACACAACTCGAAAACCAGACCGAACTTCTGACACGCGAACCCAAACAGTTTGCTGTTTTCATGCTCAATGACGACTACACGACGTGGGAGTTTTGCGTCCGCATTATTTGCACCGTGTTTCACAAAAGCGTCCTCGAAGCAGACGACATTACCCACGACATCCATACCAAGGGCAAAGGGCTGTGCGGTATTTACACCTATGAAGTTGCGGAGACCAAGGCCTCTCTTGTGCAGCAGCAGGCGCGCAAAGAGGGGTTTCCCATGCGCTGTTCCGTCGAAGAGCAGTAGGCGCGTGCGGACGCAGTGACCATCGCAAGAGCATCGGCTTAAACATTACGCAGCTATATGAATACTTTTGAAAGGCAATGGTTTTACGGCTGCAGTGCTTATCGAAGTGTCGGCACACCGCGCAAGTGGTATGATTAGCGTTCAGTTGCGTTCAGGTTTAGGAGAAAGA
>NZ_JBFFOH010000107.1:0-8695 GCF_041562805.1 Sulfurovum sp.
AAACTATCATACACTTAAACAAGAACTTTTTGCTACACAGAAAGCCTATTATCACACACTGTTCACACTCTATACACTCAGCGAAATGAAGGATAACTAATGAGAAAACAACTTATACTCTTAACACTATGTACACTTATAATAAATGCTGAGAACATAACACTTACAGCAGAACAAGAAGCCAATTGGCAGATCAAGGTTGGAACGCCTCAAAGTTCAGAAAAACTTCCTTTGGGTGAATTTGTTACTACTGTGGTTACACCACCAACATTGTTACATACCATTTCTCTTCCCTTTGAAGCCAATGTTAAAAAGTTATATGTTGCAAACTATCAATTTGTTACAAAAGGTCAAGTTCTAGCTGGTGTAACAGGTACAGAATGGATATCGACACAACAAAAGGCCATTTCTGACGCGATAGAATTTAAACATCATAAACATCTTGCAGAACGAAAGAATATGCTCTGTAAAGAAGAGATCATACCTCAAAAAGAGTGTGTTGCTGCCAACGCAGAGCTTGAAGCAGACAAGATAAAAGTCTCTGCCTCTAAAGCACTTCTTAAAAGTTATGGTGCCAGTGATGAAATGATCTCTAATCTATTTAAAGATTTAAAACTATCACAAACAATACAATTAAGAAGTACGGTAGAAGGTCGTATAGTTGAACTTCATGCAACACCTGGTAGGAGTACCAGTCCTACTGATGCACTCTTTATTATTCAGGAAAATGGTCCACTTTGGCTGGAAAGTGCTATAGAAGCTACAAGAATACAGAATCTCTATGAAGGTCAAAAAGTGCAGATAGAACTTGGTAATAATACTTTTGATACTACTATACTACAACTCTCTCCAATGATCAATCCTGAGAACCAAACAAGACATGTACGTTTCTTGGTGCCTACAGATATCAATATATTTTCAGGATTACGTAGCAGTGCGAAGATCACCATTTTTCAAAGAAGTCTTAAGATCATAAAAAACGCTGTAATCAAAGATGGCGACACACAAATAGTATTTGTAAAAAACAAAGAAGGATTCACTTCTGTTCCAGTAGAAATACTTTCTGAAGATGACATATATTATTTTGTCAAACCATCTTCTATGTTAGGAAATAAAATAGCAGTAAGTTCTCTGGCAGTACTAAAAAATATGTTAGGAAGTGATGATGAATAAGTTAATAGGTTTTGCCCTTGCCCAAAGGCTTTTTTTCTCTTTGCTGGCTCTGGTAATTCTAGGTTTTGGTATCAAAGCCTATAATGAGCTACCTATTGATGCATTCCCTGATATCTCCCCCACTCAGGTAAAGATCATAATCAAATCTAGCGGAATGACTCCCGCTGAAATAGAATCACGCATCACTGTTCCAATAGAGATGAAGATGGTTGGTATACCGTATGAAACGATGCTGCGATCTACTTCAAAATATGGGCTATGTGATATTACCATTGACTTTGAAGATGGTACGGATATCTACTGGGCAAGACAACAGGTAAGTGAAAGACTGTTAGATATCAAGGATCAATTGCCTGCCAATATGGAAGGTGGTCTTGCACCTATTTCTACGCCTTTAAGTGATATTCTGATGTTTACTATCGAGTCAGATACCCTATCACTTGAAGAGAAACGAAGTCTATTGGACTGGATCATCTCACCAAAAATACGTGCGGTAAGTGGCGTAGCAGAGGTTAACCCTCTCGGTGGTAAAGTAAAGACCTATGAGGTGGTACCTGATCTTAATAAAATGAGAACGATGGGTGTAACACTGTCACATATTTTCCAGTCACTACAATCAAACAATCAAAATGATGGTGCCGGACGTGTTTCACAAGGAGTAGAAAGTATCCTGGTACGTAGTGTGGGACGACTCAAAAGTTTAGAAGATATCGCAACATTGCCTGTAGGGAAAAGAGCAGATAAAGTCATCACGATTGGTGATATAGCTACCGTTAAGTATGGATACATTACCCGTGCAGGATTTGTAAGTAAAAATGGTCAAGGTGAAGCAGTACAAGGTTTGGTTCTTGGACTTAAAGGTTCAAACACAGCAGTGGTACTTGATGAAGTTAAAGAGGAACTTAGAAAACTTGAGGGTATGCTGCCAGGTGATACGAAGATAGATATATTTTATGATCGTTCACACCTAGTTAATCTTGCTACAGACACTGTCAAAAATGCACTCTATGAAGCAGTGATACTCATTATGGTCATATTACTTCTCATGTTGGGTAACCTTGCATCTGCACTGAGTGTTGCACTTATTCTTCCTTTTGCATTGCTCATGAGTTTTATCGCTATGCAATACTTTGGATTGACTGCGAATCTTATGAGTTTGGGTGGACTCGCTATAGCTATAGGGATACTAGTAGATTCAGCGGTAGTTGTTGTTGAACACATTACTGCTGAATTAGGAAACCCTAAACACAAACGACAAAATAAACTGCATATCATCTATGAAGCAACGATTGATATGGCGCCTTCTATCATTACAGGTGTACTTATTATTATTATTGTTTTCATGCCACTTCTTACCCTTGAAGGACTTGAAGGTAAACTCTTTAGACCTGTGGCACTGAGTATCATTTTTGCCCTCTTCTCTTCGCTGATATTGGCATTAACACTCATCCCTGTTCTCAGTTCATTTATATTGAGTAAAAGACCGGATAAAGAGTCTGCTCTTATTAAACTGCTTACCAAGTGCTATAGACCTGTTCTACTCTTTTCTTTGAGCCATATTAAGGGTACAGTGATGGCCGTAGTCATCCTTTTTGGCGGATCTCTTTATCTGGCTGCAAAAACAGGAAAATCTTTTATGCCTACGATGGATGAAGGAAGTATTATTATAGGTGTAGAAATGCTGCCTTCTATCTCACTCAAGGAGAGTTTGGAGCTCAACTTGAAACTACAGAAAAAACTTTTGGCTTCTGTACCTGAGATCAAAGATATTATCGCACGGACAGGAAGTGATGAACTCGGTCTTGATCCTATGAGTTTGAATGATACAGATACCTTTTTGGTACTTCATGACAAAGAAACATGGAGAGAAACCTCCAAAGAATTCGTCATCGAAGAGATCAGAAAAGTTCTTGATGAATTTGTAGGTATTGAATTTGGATTTACCCAACCTATTGAGATGAGAGTATCTGAAATGCTTACAGGTGTTAGAGGAGACCTCGCAATTGATATTTTCGGAAGTGACAATGACCAATTGGAGTTACTGGCGGTTAAAATTAAAAGTATACTTGAAGGTATCACAGGGAGCAGTGATGTCTATAAGAAAGCCAATGAAGGTGTGGAGTATTTTGAACTGAAGTTTGATAAGAAAGCAATGGCATATCATGGTATCAGTCAACAAGAACTGAATGATTTTCTTAAGGTGATGGTAACTGGTGTACAAGCAGGAATCATCCAAGAAGGTATGCGCCGTATCGATCTGATGGTCAAAGGTGATGAGAGCCTCCAAAACTCTTTAGATAAAGTAGAAAAACTTTACTATCCGTTGGAAAATGGTAATGCTGTGCCTCTGAGTAATTTTGTAAAGTTTATATCCAATGCCGGACCAGTACAAATTGAGCATGAACACGGATATAGAAAGACGATCGTGCAGACGAATGTAGAAGGTCGTGACCTTGTAAGTTTTGTTGAAGAAGCTAAAGAAAAGATCGCAAAAGAAGTTAAACTTCCAGCAGGCTACTATTTGACTTTTGGTGGGGAGTTTGAAAATCAGCAGAGAGCTGCTGCAAGATTGGCGATTATTGTACCATTATCTCTCTTTTTGGTCTTTATACTTCTTTTTGTCTCTTTTGGATCTTTAACACAGGCAACAATGGTACTCATCAATGTACCGTTGGCCTTGATCGGTGGATTTATAGGGCTTTACGTGAGTGGAGAGTATATGTCTGTACCGGCATCGGTAGGATTCATCGCACTACTTGGTATAGCCGTTCTTAATGGTGTAGTTCTGGTGAACTACTTTAACTATCTTATTCAAAATGGTAGTACACTTAAAGATGCTGTTATAAATGGCTCCATCAAGAGACTCAGGCCTGTACTTATGACTGCAACCATTGCGGCATTTGGTCTTCTTCCTCTGCTTTTTGCAACAGGACCAGGATCTGAGATACAAAGACCTCTGGCGATCGTTGTGATCAATGGTCTTATATCCTCGACACTGCTTACATTGATCATACTTCCAATACTTTATTTGAAGTTTTCAAAGAGTGTTGATAATGAGGCAATAAAATAACATAGAGAGAACCAGAGCTTATCTCTGGTCTTTTCTACCAATCAATGCCTTTTACCGGGAACTCTTCTCTCTCCTCAGGGTTCTCTTTTTTGCACCCCTCAGGTTTGGATTCACAGTATTTATTGTATGCTATTTTAGCAACTATCAGTAAGAGAACAAAAATGATAAATAGGATTAATGGCTTTTTCATGTTATTACTATAGCTAAATTGTTTTAGAGTTATCTATCTAATTGATGAGTTATGATGCAAAAAGTTCACTTCTAGACTCATTATAATTAGATGAAATTTGTTTAGTGATAAAGAGAACATATTAAGATATTTGGGAGTATAATATCCCCATGAAAAACCTCAAAAATGCACTACTCCTTAAACAACTTTATCAACTGAAACAGCTAGGTTATAAGTATACCTCTGTCACACCATGCAAAGAAGAAGAACAGGACTTTACACTTCCTAATACACTTGAGTCTTTAAGAAAGCAGGCAATGGAATGTCATCTGTGTGAGCTTAGTAAAAGTCGACATAAAGTAGTGTTTGGTGAGGGCAACCCCGGTGCTGATATACTTTTCATTGGTGAGGCACCTGGTACAACGGAAGACAGTGCAGGGAAACCTTTTGTAGGCCGTTCAGGAGAACTTCTCACGAAGATGATAGAAAATGTATTACATATTTCCAGAGATGATGTCTATATCACCAATATTGTGAAATGTCGTCCTCCACACAATGACATACCTACTCCAGTTCAAGCACATACCTGTCAACCTTATTTGCTTAAGCAGATAGAGCTTATCCAACCGAAGCTCATCGTAACACTGGGAGCAACTGCGTATCATTATCTTACGGGTGATGATACAGAGATAAGCAAAGTGAGAGGTACTATACATAAACAAAATGATTATACGATCATACCTACTTATCATCCGAGTTATTTGCTTAGGAATCCAAGTGCTAAAAAAGAAGTGTTTGATGATCTCTTGAAAGTAAAAGAGTTAATGGGGAAATGATCAGCGATCTTCCCCAATTAAATTGGGGAATGATGAAAAGAAGTTCTTAAGCTTCTCTTGCCATTGTCTCGATCTGCTTAACAATAGACGGATCTTCAAGTGTTGATATATCTTGAGTGATATCTTCATGTTTTGCGATAGAGCGTAAAATTCTTCTCATGATCTTACCTGAACGTGTTTTAGGTAATCCCGGTACTTCAATGATATGATCGGCTTTAGCAATATTTCCGATCTCAGATGCGAGTAATTCATTGATATGATTTTTAATATCTGCATTGATATGTCCATCTTTCAGTACGATATAGATGAAAATGGATTCACCTTTAATGTCATGTGGACGCCCTACAACAGCTACTTCAGCTACAGAGTCATCTTTGTTTACTGCTGCTTCGATCTCAGCAGTTCCCATACGGTGACCAGACACATTGATAACATCATCTACCCGGCCCGTGATAGTAATATATCCATCTTCATCAAGTACAGCGCCATCACCAGAGAAATAGACTGGCTTGCCGTCTTTTACAGCATCACCAAAATATGCTTTCACATAACGTTCGGGATCACCCCAAATATTTCTGATCATACTTGGCCATGGCTTTGTGATACAAAGCATTCCAGTCTCACCTACCTCTTTAACTTCACCATCTGGATCAATAATCTCAGCGATGATACCTGGAAGTGCAAATGTTGCACATCCAGCTTTAATAGGTGTTGCTCCAGGCAGTGGAGAGATCATATGTCCACCTGTTTCTGTTTGCCACCATGTATCGACTATGGCACAGTTAGAGTTACCTACTGTTTCATAGTACCACTGCCATGCCGGTGGATCAATAGGCTCTCCAACCGTTCCCAATACCTTCAGTGATGAAAGGTCATATTTTTCAGGCTCATGGTCCCCCATTTTATGCAGTACACGGATCGCTGTGGGTGCAGTATAAAACTGAGTGATCTTATGGTCTTGTACCATTTTCCATGCACGCCCTGCATCAGGATAAGTTGGCACACCTTCAAACATAAGTGTTGTTGTACCCGCGGCAAGTGGCCCGTAAACAATGTATGTATGCCCTGTGATCCAGCCTATATCTGCTGTACACCAGTAAACATCATCACCTTTTACATCAAATACCCATTCCATTGTCATCTGAGCCCAAAGGATATATCCTGCACTTGCATGCTGCACACCTTTTGGTTTTCCTGTACTACCACTTGTATAAAGTAAGAAGAGAGGATCTTCACTGTCCATAAGTTCAAAAGGACATTCTGCATGTTGAGAAGTGATCAGTTCATTATAGTTATGGTCTCTACCTTCTACCCATTCTATCTCTTCATGATTTCTCTTTACAACAAGTACTGCTTCGATGCTGTCACCACCTTGAGCAAGTGCATCATCAACCACTTGTTTAAGCATATATGGCTTACCTTTTCTGTAAGCTCCATCTGCTGTAATAACTATTTTAGCTTCAGCATCTTCTATACGGTCTTTAAGTGCTTCAGCAGAGAACCCTCCAAATACAATAGAGTGAATTGCACCGATACGAGCACAGGCAAGCATTGCATAGGCTGCTTCAGGTATCATAGGCATATAGAGTACAACTCTATCACCTTTGTTTACACCAAATTCATGTCTAAGTAAATTGGCCATTTTATTAACATGTAGGGAGAGCTGAGCATAAGTAATGTGTTCTACATCACCTCTATCACCTTCGAACAAAATAGCCGTTTTATGTGCCTTGTCTGCAAGGTGTCTGTCGATACATTGATTGGAAACATTAAGCTTACCGTTGGTAAACCACTCATAAAATGGTGCATTACTCTCATCAACTACTTTATCATAAGGAGCTAACCAATCGATCTTCTCATCGGCAAACTCTTTCCAAAAGCCTTCATAGTCTTCTAAGGCTTTGTTTTGTAATGCCCAGTATTCATCCATATTTTTAATTGCAGCATTGGCAGCGAATTCTGGATTTGGGTTAAAAGTTTCTTTTATCATTAACAATCCTTTCATATGTGTATGTAGTCATTCTAACATAGAATTGGTGACAATGGAAAATTGTAAAAGAAAGAAGTTTTAAATAGGAGTATTTACTCCTATTTGTTACGTGTGGTAATAATTTTGTTTAAACGATCTCTATTTTCTCAACAACATCAAGACCAAAACCTGCAAGACCAACAAATTCAGTCTCTTTATTTGTAGTTAAAAGATTAATGTTTTTAATACCGAGATCTTTAAGTATCTGGGCCCCTACACCAAACTCTTTAGCTTGTTCATGAGATATGACCTTTGTGTCAAGAAAGATCAGTGTTCCTCCATTTATTTTCAAGTAGTCTATAGAATTGTTAAGTGCATTAAAACGTTTGTCATCAAGTACAAGCCCTATGTCTGTACCGATATTATGAAATTTAACATTTGCTGTTTCGTGTGTCTTGTAAAACTGTATCACTGTATGCGTTCTATCGAGGTGATCTGTGTAAGTGATCTTCTCAACTTTTATACCTCTTAGTTCAGTCTCTTCTTCTTTTACACGCTTTATAAGCTTCTCATTAGCTAAACGGTACTCAACGATATCTGAAATGTAAACGATTGCCATATCATGCTTTTTCGAAAAAACCTCAAGATCATCCATGCGTGCCATTTTTCCATCATCTTTGATGATCTCACAAATAACAGCAGCCGGAGCAAGTCCCGCAAGTTTACAAAGATCTACAGAACCTTCTGTATGCCCTGTTCTAACCAATACCCCACCATCTTTAGCTATGAGTGGAAAGATATGCCCTGGACGAACAAAGTCTTCACTAACCGTTTGCGGACTTGCAAGTTTAGAGATACAATCATCTCTCTCAGCCGAAGATATACCGGTTTCAGCATTGGTAGAGTCTATAGAAACAGTAAAAGCTGTCTCATGATTGGAAACATTATTGCTAACCATTGGCATAAGATCAAGTTTGGATGCTATCTCTTTTGTAATAGGAGTACAGATAAGCCCTCTGGCTTCTTTCGCCATGAAGTTTACCAGATCAGGAGTAGAAAATGTAGCTGCATAAACAAGGTCACCCTCATTTTCACGATCTTCATCATCCATCATGATAACCATTTTCCCTCTTTTTACCTCTTCTATAGCTTTTTCAACTCTTTTTATTGCTTCACTCGACATCAACATCTCCCAAATTTTTATACTATACATATATTGTTTAAATAGTATTATACCTATTCGTACTTCACCTAAGAAACTTTTTGAAATATTTTTTTAAAACCTCTTGACATGTGAACAATATGGTGCTATAATGCCGTCCACATAAGCAGTAAGCTTGTGAAGATTGGGGTATCGCCAAGCGGTAAGGCACTAGTTTTTGGTACTGGTATTCGGGGGTTCGAATCCCTCTACCCCATCCATAAGATTTAATCTTGGTTTAATTAAATCAAGATACAATCTCACTCCAAATTAAATC
>NZ_JBFFOH010000108.1:0-8634 GCF_041562805.1 Sulfurovum sp.
AACTGTAGGATGGATATCTCAATGGATAGAGTTCAAACAAGACAAAACATCTAAGATCGCAAGACCAAGACAACTCTACACAGGTGACTAATAAACACTATAGTTTTTTCGTCAATATGGCCTCTTTTTAGCGGCCAAAATAAGCCTTTTTTTTATTTTTTCCATACCTACGGTTAAAAAAGGGTTTAAAGTGGTTTATTTTGTGAGTTAGATAAGCTAGTGTTGATTATATAGGTTTCTTATACTTTTTTATCAAATTCAACAATATCTTTACTCCAAAAAAATCTAATAACTATAAAATCTGATTTTCAGCGTTAGCAATTTGCATTTTCATTTTATATATATCAGTATGATTCTTTTGAGAGTTCATTTTATGCTTTCGGTACAGCAATAAAGAAAATAAGGAATAAGAGGTAAAAGTTTAAGAAAAAATATTGTGCTCTTCATTTCCAAACAAAGTTTGGAAACAAGTATAAAATCATTAATCCAGCTTTAGGTCATAACTGTTAGTAGATGTCAATTCACTGTCGTCATTTGTCAAGACCACATTAGACAGTTCAGTATATTTTTTATAGATCTTATCACTATTGTGTAAAATAAAATCTTGCAGATCTTGTCTATGCTTTTTGGTATTAGCAGACATATATATTTTATCAAGTGTTCTGATCAAATACTCAAACACTTGTCGATCATTTTCAGAAATAGCTTGATGTCCGTAAATGAAATCTAACTGCGTTTTTACATTATCCGCTCTCGAAAACAATATTGATGCATCCAATATATTCATGTTTGTCTCTGTCATGTATTTATACTTACTGACAACCTACACATTCTTGACTTCTATCTTCAACATCTCCAGAAGATTCAGGCGATTGAGATCTCAAGTAATAAGTCGATTTCAATCCAAACTTCCAAGCGTTCATGTAAATCTCATTTAAGTATTTACCACTTGCTTTGTCAAGCGTGATGAAGATGTTAAGACTTTGTCCTTGATCTAACCATTTCTGTCTGATCGCCCCTGCTTTGATAAGTGCATTTTGATCCAGATCATAACTAGGTGTATAGTACTGCCAAGTATCTGCAGAAAGGTTTGGAGCCACTACAGGGATAAGCCCTGAAAGGTTCTCTTCAAACCACTTTCTTTTATAGACAGGTTCTATGGCTTGTGTTGTCCCTGTCAAGATAGAGATAGAACTTGTCGGTGCGATCGCCATAAGATACCCGTTTCTCATACCGTCTGTTTTCACCTTCTCTTTTAGTCCCTGCCAGTCATGACTGTAACCAAAGAGTCCACCTCTGTCAACCAGTTTACAAGCATTTTCATTTGCCTTGTCTATAGGGAATATACCTTTTGACCAGTCCGAACCTTCAAAGGTTGGGTATCTCCCTTTTTCCAGAGCAAGATTACTTGATGCTTCAATAGTATAGTAAGAGAATGATTCCATCACTTCATCTATTTTTGTAAAGTGTTCATGGCTTCCCCACTCGATCTTTGATTCTGCAAGCATCTGAGCTTCACCCATCACACCAAGACCTATAGATCTTGATTTTTCATTCGTTCTCTTTACTTTAGCAAGAGGATAGAAGTTCAAGTCAATGACATTGTCAAGCATACGGATCGCTGTTGGGACAACACGTTCCAGGTCTGCTTGTGTATGCACTTTGGAAAGGTTGACAGAGGCAAGGTTACATACAGCCGTGTCCCCATCTGTTTTCTCTTTGTCTACTATCCATATCTGTTTACCATTTATACTGTCAAGGGCTGTCACTTTTTTCGCAGGTTTTGTAGTTCCGTTGTCAACAGTAAGCATTGTATTTTCATCATAGGCTTCCTTGGTTCCGTCTTCAAATGTAAACTGTGTTTTGTACGTATTTGGTCCTGTATTTTGGAAGATCTCTGTACAAAGGTTCGTACTTCTGATCACACCCACATGCTTGTTAGGGTTGGCTCTGTTTGCTGTATCTTTAAATGTTAAGAATGGGTTTCCTGTTTCAAAGTAAGATCTAAGCATCTCTTTCCAAAGATTCTTTGCAGAGACTCTTTCTCTTGTGATCTTGTCATCTGAGTTTTCAAGTTCTATATATCGTTCTTCAAAGGCATCACCGTAGAGTGTTGTCAATTCTGTCACTTCAAATGGATCAAAAAGTGTCCACATCTCATCTGCTTCTACTCTTTTCATAAAGAGGTCATTGAGCCAGATCGCAGGAAAAAGGTCATGTGCTCTACGACGCTCTTCTCCTGAGTTTTTCTTCAAGTCAAGGAAGTCACGGATGTCAACATGCCAAGGCTCTATGTAAACAGCTATAGCTCCTTTACGTGTACCAAGTTGGTCAACTGCTATGGCAACATCATTGGCAATCTTGAGGAAAGGTACGATACCTCCCGCAGCATGCTTATGCCCATCGATGTATGAGCCCATACCACGAACCAAAGACCAGTCCCAACCGATACCTCCACCAAACTTGGAAAGTAATGCCATCTCTTTGTATCCGTCAAAGATACCTTCAATGTTGTCAGGTGTTGACCCGATGTAACAAGAGCTCAGTTGATGTCTTGGTGTTCTTGCATTTGACAAGGTAGGCGTTGCTGCCATTACTTCAAACTTACTCAAGATATCATAAAACTTTTTTGCCCATGTCTGACAGTCAAATTCATTTTGAGCCAAGAACATAGCCACACCCATAAAGAGTTGCTGAGGCAATTCAATAGGTACTCCTTCACGGTCTTTCAACAAATATCTGTCATAAAGCGTACGGATACCCAGGTAAGTAAACTGCAGGTCACGTTCTGGTTTTAGATAGTCATTCAGCTCATCAAGATCATACTTCTCTTTCAGTCCAAGAACGATACGTCCTTCTTTCTCTCCACGTTCAAAGTGTTCACGCAAATGGTTATATCCTGTAAACCCTGTCGCCTTGTGATAAATATCATAAAGGAAAAGTCTAGACGCAACAAATGTCCAATCTGGTCTGTCAATATCAATCTTATCGACCGCTGTTTTGATCAGTGTAGTCTGTATCTCTTCAGTAGTGATCATGTCACGAAATTGGAGTTTAGCATCTACTTCAAGTTCACTTTGACTTACACGTACAAGACCCTCTACTGCTGCTGCTGTATATTTCTGAATCTTCCCTACGTCTAAAGTTTCGACTCTACCGTTTCGTTTTACAACTCTGATCATTTTTGCTCCTGGTTATAGACATGTTCACCTAAATTTGGTGAAATAATTAATCCGATTTTACTCAAATTTACCTTGTGTACTTTTGAAAAGTTGTATCATTTTTAGGCATCTTTTTTATAAGATTTTGTGATAGTTTTTGAAAGGCTGTCTGTGTGGGAAGTATCGAAAAATATAAGGTTTATTTATACCAATAAAAGGCAAAAAAGTAACACTCAAATCATTCTAAGATTAGAGTGAATTAGGGTGTGTCGGACATTTCAAAACTATACTATTAGTACAGTGTGAAATATCCAACACACAATGATGTGCTATAAGCTTATTTAAAAACTCTTTTGAAAATTGCATCTACATTTTTTGTGTAGTAATCAAAGTTGAAACACTCTCTTATCTGTGACTCTGAAAGTGACTCACCCAACTCTTCATCAGCGAGTAGGTACTGAAGGTAAAGTGACTCACCTTTATCATTTGTAGTAGATCTTCCCTGCTGTATCTCTTCCCATACTTTCATCGCATTTCTTTGTACGATCCTATAAGCATCTTCACGACTCACGCCTGCTTTTGGAAGCTCAAGAAGTACACGCTGAGAGAATACCAATCCACCAGTAAGGTTTAGGTTCTTCATCATATTCTCCGGCATAACTGTAAGATTAGCGATCACATTATTCATACGGTGCATCATGAAGTCACATGTGATAAAAGAATCTGGCAACCAAAAGCGTTCAGTTGATGAATGCGAGATATCTCTCTCATGCCATAACGCTACATTCTCCATTGCCGGAGTGATGTATGCTCTGACCATACGTGCCAATCCTGTAATGTTTTCAGTAAGAATTGGATTTCTTTTGTGAGGCATTGCAGAAGAACCTTTTTGGCCTTTAGCAAAATACTCTTCACACTCATACACTTCTGTACGTTGCCAGTGTCTAACCTGTACGGCAAACTTTTCAATACTTGATGCAAGAAGTCCAAGTGTTGTAGCAAGTCTCGCATAACGGTCTCTCTGGATCACCTGATTTGATGCAGGTGCAGACTTAAGTCCTAACTCTTCCATTGCATAATCTTCAAGTTCAAGAGGCGCGTGAGCAAAGTTACCCATCGCACCTGAGATCTGTCCAACAGCGATGACATCCATAGTCTGCTCTAAGTTCACTAAGTGTCTCGCCATCTCGTCATACCATACAGCAAGTACAAGACCAAAAGTAATTGGCTCTCCATGTATACCATGTGAACGTCCTACCATCAATGTCATTTTGTGTTCCATTGCTCTTTTTTTAATTGACCCCATCATCATTTTAGTGTCTTCAATAATGATCTTAAGCGAAGCTGTCATCTGTAAAGCAACCGCAGAGTCAACAGTGTCAGAACTTGTCATCCCGTAATGGAACCATCTGCTCTCCTCACCCAGTGTTTCAGAAACAGAGGTTGTAAACGCAATAAGGTCATGTCTTGTCACTGCTTCTATTTCGTCAATACGTTCAACAGAGAACCCTGCATTGTCAACTATCTTTTGTGCATCGTCATCAGGGATCAGACCTAGTTTATTCCATGCTTTGACAACTGCTATTTCAACATCAAGCCATGCTTGATACTTCGCTTGCATTGTCCAGTTCTTTGCCATCTCTTCTCTTGAATATCTTTCAATCATTGCATACCTTTATGTGTATAAAAATTTGATACAATTCTACCAAAATAGCAGTTAATAATACGACTAGTCGTATGAGCTGACTGTTTAATACTAAGGTGAAGCAGATATGCCATTCGTTAAAGAGAAATTTACAGTAACAGAGAAAATGCCCGCATTTCTATTTATCATGCGAACCTTTAACTTTACGCAGGGTCAGGCCCAACGGGTATTGGCAAAAGGCAGACTGCTTATCAATGGTGAATCTATATTTAATACTGGAGAGTCCATAGAAGGCGAAATAGAAGTTGTCTATTTCAAACCTTCCACACAAGGGAACAAACCTCTTTTTCACAACAAAGATTTTATGGTCTTTGAGAAGTATTCCGGTGTTTTGGTCCATCCCAATACCATGGCTACCCCTTACTCTCTTCTCGATGAAATTCGTACCATTGCGGGCGATAATGCGAATGCGGTACACCGTATCGATATGGAAACCTCTGGATTACTTTTGGCAAGCAAACATAAAAAGTCAGAGTCCTATTTAAAGATGTCATTCGAAGACAGAAGTATTAAAAAATCTTACCTTGCCTGGGTGGATGGCAAACTCACAGAACCCTTTTCTTCAAGTGAGCGCATCAAGATCAATAATGACTATAGCCAAACCAAACACAAGGTCTTTATCTCTGATGACGGGAAGGAATCACACACAGACTTCATTCCTCTTCAGTATGATGAAATACTTGATGCGACTCTTGTAGCATGCTATCCTCATACAGGAAGGACCCATCAGATCAGGGTCCATTTGTTTCACGTGAAACATCCCATTTTAGGTGATCCCATTTACGGTACAACCTTCAAAGCTGCTAATGCTTATCTAGAAGAGGAACTCAGTCCGGAAGATCGTATGATAGAAATGGGTGCAAGTAGATTGATGCTTCATGCGCAGAGCTTGTCATTTAGTATAGGTCCTAAATTTCATATAGAAAGTAAGAGTAATTTTACTGAGATGAAATATTTAATTTGCGAGAAAGAAAGAAGAGTATTTAATAAAAGCTAAGGAGAAAATTATTTCTCCTCATCACTTCGAGATTCATAGATAAACCAACCCACACCCACAGCTGCTACGAGTATGATAAACCCCAACATAAAAAGTTCCAAACTTGGCATTAACCTTCTCCTTCTAATTCTTGTTCTCTCAACTGACCACAAGCCGCTGAAATATCTAATCCTTTGGATTCACGGATCGTACAGTGCAACCCTCTCTTAGTGAGATATTCTTGGAACTCTTTCATATCTTTTTCACTTGGACGTTTAAACTCTGTTCCCCCATATGGATTAAAATAGATCAAGTTTACCTTGGCCTTGATCCCATCAAGAAGGGAAAGCAACTTCTTGGCTGCAGAGATATCATCATTGACATCTTTGATGACAAGGTACTCAAACATCACTCTTTTTCGGTCATTGACAGGAAAGTTTTTCACTGCAGTAATAATAGAAGCAATATTGTACGCTTTGTTAATAGGCATCAACTGTTGTCTCAGATCATCATCAACTGCATGTAAAGAAATAGCCAGATTCACTCCTAGCTCCATCTTTCCAAGTCTCTCTATCTTTGCACTAAGCCCAGAGGTTGAAATAGTTTGTCTATGTGTGGCAATTGCCATACCTTCTGGATCTGCAAAGATCTTTACAGACTTAGCAACCTCAGTCAGGTTGTCAAGTGGCTCACCCATTCCCATATAGACAATATTGACACGACGGTTGGCATCAATGTCATTATCTTTCTTGATCATACGTAACTGTTCAACAATTTCACCTGCAGTCAGATTACGCATAAAACCACCCTTTGCAGTCAAACAAAATGCACAGCCTACCTTGCACCCTACCTGAGATGAGATACACACTGTATATCGTTCCTGATGCTTTACAGAGCCATCTTCATGATACTCTTTCTCTCTCATCAAAAGAAGTACAGCTTCCACCGTATGTTTATCATGAAGTTCAAAAAGATATTTACGGCTTCCGTCTTTGGAATTTTGTACCATGACTGTTTTAAGAGGAGCAACAGTATACTCTTCATCCAGCTTTTCTCTCATCTCTTTTGGAAGGTTTTTCATCTCTTCAAACGAGTCTGCATACTTATGGTAGATCCAATTGTATATCTGTTTTGCACGGAAAGAAGGTTTGATCAGTTCACTTAACTCTTCTTTTGTCAGATCCTGTATTATCTTTTTTGTCATTTATTTACTTTCTTTTATATACTCAGTTAATCTGAGCATTGCTTCTTTATGATTATCCATAAAGTTTTTATGTGCATTTTCATCACAATAATTTGTCACGATAAAAATACCTGCCGCAGGTATTTCAAAAGATTTTGCTACTTTCAATACCGCATAGTATTCCATATTTTCCAAATGTATATTTTTAGAAAGATACGCCTTGCCTAAATTTTTGTCTGTTGTAATATAATTAGAACTGTTCACTATTGTTTCACGTGAAACATCCTCTGCAGTAGAAACCATATTATCTACAGGGGTATATGAACCGCCTGTAAAGAAACTGTTTTCTATGTTTGCAGCTGTCTTTGATTCTATAATGTCAAAAACTTTCTTTTCCCCATACGAACCTGCTGTCCCAACGAACAATATAAACTTTGGTTTTTGAGACAAACATAAACGCGTTAAATTAATAGCCACATCTGTCATACCAATACCAACGGGCAAAGCAAAATCAAACTGCTCACTCTCACCTGCACAAATTATCATAAACTACATTCTCACTGGGATGTTTTTCGCTCTAAGATAGCTTTTTAATTCCATAATGTCAATCTCTTTAAAGTGAAAGATAGAAGCTGCCAATGCTGCATCTGCATTGCCAAGGGTAAAAGCTTCTTCAATGTGTTGCATTGTTCCTGCGCCTCCAGAGGCAATAACCGGAATGTTTACAAGCTCACCTATCTTCTTGTTTAAAGTGTTATCGAATCCAGCTTTTGTACCATCTGCATCCATAGAGGTAACAAGCAATTCACCTGCGCCTCTGTCATATACTTCTTTTGCCCACTCCAATGCATCCAAACCTGTATCGTTACGTCCCCCATGGGTAAAGATATGCCATTTATCTTCAGAGACTCTTTTGGCATCTATGGCTACTACAATACATTGAGACCCAAAACGTTTTGCACCCTCTTCAATGAATGCCGGATTTTTAATGGCTGCAGAATTCACACTTACTTTATCACAACCTACATTGAGAAGGTTATAGATATCAGAAAGCTCTCTGATCCCTCCACCCACAGTAAGAGGAATGAAGACTTCCTGTGCTACTTTTTTCACGACATCCACAATGGTGTCACGTCCTTCATGACTCGCACCGATATCAAGAAAAGTGATCTCATCTGCACCCTCTTCATTGTAACGTCTGGCAACTTCTACAGGATCCCCTGCATCACGTAAACCAACAAAATTAACACCTTTAACTACCCGTCCGTCATTCACATCAAGACAAGGTATGATACGTTTTGCAAAATAATCCATCTAATTAGCCGTCTTCCTCTCAAAATTATGATAAGATTATACAAAAATTATCCCAAACGCGGGATTAGAATATAGTATAAAGGTAGATTATAGTATGATTATTGAAAATTTAACCGAATTTGCAAGTAAGAAATTTGGTCAAAACTTTTTGAAGAATGATATCTATCTTCATAAGATCATCCAAGCGATGCCCAATGACGATTTAAAAGTCGCAGAAATTGGACCTGGCTTAGGTGATTTAACCAAAGAACTTGTAAAAGTTCGAAATGTCACAGCATTTGAGGTTGATAAAAGA
>NZ_JBFFOH010000109.1:0-8545 GCF_041562805.1 Sulfurovum sp.
ACTGACTTTGAAGAGATGGCAACAACTTCAGATGAGCTCATAGAGGCAGAATCAGACCTGCTGGAATTTATTCGTAATTCACAAGACCTCCTTTCGAGTGAAGAGTCTGCTCCTATCATAAAACTGGTAAATTCACTCTTCTTTCAAGCCTTACAAAAAGGGGCAAGTGATATTCACATTGAAAGTGGAGAGAAAAAAGGTGAAGTGCGTCTACGTATGGACGGAGCACTGAAAAAACATCTTGATCTTGATAAAAGTATTGTGACATTGGTGATCAACCGTATCAAAGTCATATCAAATCTTGATATCTCAGAAAAGAGAGTACCTCAGGATGGACGTACACAGTTAGCTATTTCCGGCAAATCGATTGATGTGCGGGTGTCAGTCTTGCCTACCTATCATGGTGAAAGAGTCGTCATGCGTATACTTTCCCAAACAGAGCATATCCCTACACTGGAGTCTTTAGGTTTTGTAGAAGATATCACCAAAGATCTGTATAAATTGCTCAACCATGCACATGGCATGATATTGGTCACAGGACCCACAGGTTCAGGTAAGTCAACTACACTTCATGCCTGTTTACAGCATATCTCAACTCCGGACAAGAACATCATCACGGTAGAAGACCCTGTGGAATACAATGCAGATAACATTTCTCAAATACAGGTAAACACTAAAGTGGGCCTAACTTTTGCAGCAGGGTTACGTTCTATCTTGCGACAGGATCCTGACATCATCATGGTGGGAGAGATTCGTGATAGTGAAACTGCAGAAATTGCACTTCGCTCAGCGCTAACCGGACACCTTCTTCTCTCTACACTGCACACCAATGATTCAACCTCTTCTTTAAGCCGTTTGATGGATATGGGTATAGCAGACTTCCTTGTCTCTTCTACGTTATTGGGCGTATTGGCACAAAGGCTTACGCGTAAACTTTGTGTACATTGTAAGGAAGAGACAAAACTTGCCCCCGCAACTGCACAGGAGATAAATGTCCCTGAAGAGAATTTATATTTTAAAGCGGTTGGGTGCAAAGAGTGTGACTTTACAGGATATAAAGGTAGACAAGCCATTGGAGAACTTTTTATCATCAATGATCACGTGAAAGAAATGCTGAAAGATGGATTTAATGACCATCAAGTTAGAGATGCTATGAAAAAGAATGGTATGAAAACCATCGCCGATAAACTTAAAGAGATGCTTATCACAGGGGATACAAGTTATGAGGAAGCCATTCGCGTTGGGCTGATGGACGGCTAAGGTACATGTCTAACCGTAAAGCATTCACCCTTTTAGAAGTACTTATCTCCATTGCCCTTATGGGTATCGTCATTGTGGCACTCTTCTCTTCTGTGGACATGATGCAAAATTCCAATCAACAGCTTGCACAATATTTGGAAAAGTCTAAAAAAATTACTAAAGCTATGAAAGTATTGTATTTGGATATTTTGGCTTCTGATGGCAACATTACCATTCAAAAAGATGAATTTAGCAGAGTCTGCATGGAAGAGACACAGAACTCTCTTTATGCACTTCCTGCAGCAAAAGTGTGTTGGATTGTTCTGAAAAAAGACAATACACTGGCACGTATAGAAGGGAACAATTACAAGTTACCCGTAGGATCAGAAGAGAGAGTCGAAGTAGACAGCATCATGAATAACATAGAGGTCTTTGATGTCTACCATGAAAAGGACAAGGTCTTGGTCCTACTGCAACAACAAGGGAAAGAACCTGTTAGTTTTATGCTTCAGGGGATCACCAAAACAGTACCAAAGAAGAAAACTACAAAAAAAACACCAGCTGGGACGACTCCGGCACCTACCACATAATAGACTCAAACGAACTAAACAAACTTTCGCTAAAATAGCTAGTATGTATTTTTATCATGAAGGATTATGGGATGCAAGAGATGTATGAAAAGTTGGGATTGTTCTATCTGGGTAAAGATATCGATAAGCAAAGTATGGATGCCACAGAGGCACTGACACTGCTTAAAAATAAAAACTTCACTACCCATGCCGCGATCATTGGTATGACAGGTTCAGGAAAGACTGGACTGGGTGTCGGCATCATTGAAGAGGCTGTTATAGACAATATTCCTTCCATTATCATAGATCCAAAAGGAGATATGGGGGACTTGTGTCTTACTGATCCCAGCTTTTCTCCGACATCGTTTGAGTCATGGGTTGCAGACGAAGCGAAGTCCAAAGAATCTAACGTCAGTGAATATGCCACGAAGATATCAGCTATGTGGAAAGAGGGTATAGAGAGTTGGGGACAAAGTACTGAGCGTGTACAAAAATTTCATGATGTGAAAAAAACCATCTATACCCCAGGCAGTTCTGCAGGGGTATCTATCAACGTGATGAGTTCTTTGGAGGTGCCACCTACCCAGATCATGGAAGACAGTGATACTTTTGCTTCGTACCTCAAAAGCACTACAACCTCACTACTCTCTTTGGTGGGGATAGATGCCGATCCTCTAGAATCAAAAGAGTACATTTTACTTGCACAGATCATTACAAAATCATGGATAGCGGATGAAAACCTAAGTATAGAAAGCATCATCGGAAAGATACTCAATCCTTCTTTTAAAAAGATAGGTGTGCTTCCTCTGGATGATTTTTATCCTCAAAGTGACCGTTTCAAGTTGGCGACTAAATTCAACGCACTGCTTGCAAGTCCGAGTTTTTCACTTTGGCTGCGGGGAGAGAGTCTGGACATCCAAAAACTGTTGTATGATGAAAATGGTAAAGCCAAAGTAGCCATTTTCTCCATCTCTCATCTTAATGATGATGAGCGCATGTTTTTTGTCACGTTACTGCTCAATAAATATATCGCATGGATGCGTCGACAAAGTGGTACTTCTGCACTTAAAACCCTACTTTACATGGATGAGATCTTTGGTTTCTTCCCACCTACCAAGAACCCGCCAAGCAAAGAGCCCATGTTGCTCCTTCTGAAGCAGGCAAGGGCTTTTGGCGTAGGTGTGGTACTCAGTACGCAAAATCCTGTAGATTTGGATTATAAAGGGCTTTCTAACATTGGGACATGGTTTATAGGCAGATTACAAACGACACAAGATATAGAGAGGGTTATCGATGGACTTGGAGGCAAAGTAGGTTCGAGTTTTGATAAAAATGAAATTAAGAGTCTTTTATCAAATTTAAAAAAGAGAACCTTCTTCCTGAAAAGTGCACATTTGGATGATATTAGACTTTTTAGTACACGCTGGGTAATGAGTTACCTTAAAGGACCACTCAAAAGAGATGAGATCTCTACACTTATGCAGGAGCAAAAGTCTGTACAGAATGTAGAAGTTCAGACGGTGGAGAGTATGGTTGACAATACTTCAGCGCTAGAAAGCTACCAAAATATTGATGCATCTATTCCTCAATACTATGAGCCGGATACCTCTGAACAAAATATATTTTCTGCAACTTTGGGTGCGAAAGCAAAAATACATTTTTATCAACAGAGAAGAGGTATTGATATAGACAAAGTGCTTGAACTATTTTTGCCTCTTACTGAAAAACAACAACGTATTAAATGGGAAGATGCAGTAGAAGAAGAGCTTGGGTTCGAGAGGTTCCCCCATGCCGCTCCTTCAAATGCAAAATTTCATCCTCTCCCTGATATTATTTTGGAGGACAAGAGGTTGGCAAAAACAATAAGAGAATTAAAAGAGACACTGTATCGAGAACATCAGTTGGAGTTATTGCGTTGTATTTCACCTAAATTGGAGTCTCAAGTAGAAGAAACACGGTCTGATTTTATCGTACGTCTGCAAGATATGCTTAACGATAAAAAAGAGATCGAAATTGAAAAACTTCAAACACGGTTTGGCAGCAAAGAGAAAACACTGCTAGCCAGACTTTCTCGCGCTAAAGAACGTGTAGAAAAAGAAGCATCAGACTCTACCGGATCCATGATAGAAGCCGGTATAGCTGTACTTGGCGCCTTATTTGGACGTAAAAGTACAACAAGCATAGGTCGTGCAGTCAGTAAGGGGAGTAAGATTCTCAAAGAGCGCGGAGAGATGAGCAGGGCAGAAGAACGTATGGTGGCTGTCGAAGAAGAGATAGAAGCACTGGAGTATGAACTGGAAGATAAAATTGATGCATTAAATGAAAAATACAGTACAGACAACTGCGAGATAGAGCCATTTAGCATTAAGCCAAGAAAAACTGATATAGATGTGGAAATATGTGCTGTTGTATGGAGAGTTGTCTAATGAATATAAATATTAAAAGCGACTAGTCGCTTGGGCACTTTGCCGAGAAGATCTCGGCGATAGCGTAGAAAAAAGTAGCTTTACTTCTTTTGCGTTATTAGTAGTCTTTAGCCTTTGCTCCCCGGTTTTATCGCAGTACTTCCATCTTTACACATAGGGCACTCCTCAGGAGTGTACATTTCAAAAGTGAAGTCATCAAGGGCAAATAGTGGTACATTAGTTGGAAGGCTGCACTCTTCTTTAACATCGGCATCGCTACCCACACGTTTACAGAAACCTCTGTTGGCCAAAGAGGCAAATGCCACTACGATACCGCCTAGAGCTTCTATAGCTTGAGCAGCTTTTAATGCAGAACCACCGGTCGTGATAATATCTTCACAAATAATGATCTTCTCACCCTTTGTTACCTCAAAACCACGACGTAACTCCATGCCTCCCTCTTTCTTTTCAACAAAGATAGAACGAACATCCAGTGAACGAGCAAGCTCATATCCGGCAAGTACGCCACCTAAAGCAGGTGCACACACTGTATCTACTTCAATACCATTTGATCTGATCATCTCAGCCAAGGCATCCGTAAGCAAAGAGGCTTTTTTGGGATATTCAAGTACTTTGGCACTTTGAAGATATCTGTTTGAGTGATTTCCACTGGCTAAAAGAAAGTGGCCTTCAAGTAAAGCATTAGCATCTTTGTAGGCTTGTTCTACATCATAAGACTTTTGCATACTTATACCTTGAGGATATCAGCTTCTTTTGTTTTAAAAGCCTCGTCTATTTTGGCTATGTGCTCATCGGTTAATTTTTGTATTTGATCTTGCGCTTTTTTAGACTCGTCTTCACTGATCTCTTTATCTTTCTCAAGCTTTTTGATCTTGTCATTACCGTCTTTTCTGACGTTTCTGACAGAGACTTTTGCGTGCTCAACCATTCCTTTGGCTTGCTTAACGATCTCTTGTCTCTGATCACTTGTCATAGGAGGGAAAAAGAGTTTGATGAAGTCTCCATCATTGTTCGGGTTCACACCGATGTTCGCTTCCTGAATCGCTTTTTCAATCACAGGAAGAAGAGACTTCTCCCAAGGAGTAATACTGATCGTTGTTGCATCTGTAGCGATGACATTACCTACTTGGTTTAATGCAGTCATCGTTCCGTAGTAGTCTACTTTAACGTTATCTATGATCCCAGTGGTTACTCTTCCTGTTCTTAACGTTGAAAAATCTCGCTTAAGAGCGTCGATACCCTTTTCCATGTTCTCTTGTGTCTGTTCGAAAATCTCATTTACCATAACTTTCTCCTTGGCATTATTTAGGGAATTTTACCCTTTTTTACCTTGTTATGTATTTAGATAGTATTTTGAAGGGAAGATATAAAGAAGGGTTTCCTTCTTTATATCTGCTTAGTTAGCAGTTGGGGCAGCAGGTATTGAAGGTGTAGTGTTTTCTGATGTCGTTGGTGTTACTGGCACAACAGCATTGCTTGTAGGAACGCTACTGTCTGTAACAGTTGGTGCCGCAGGTGCAGTGTTTTCCGATGTTGTTGGTGCTACCGGTACATCAGCATTGCTTGCAGGAACAGTACTGTCAGTAACCGTTGGTGCTGCAGGTGCGGAAGGTGCAGCGTTTTCTGCTGTGATTGGTGCTGCAGGTACAGCAGCATTGTTTGCAGGAACGATACTGTCTGCAACAGATGAAGTATTTGCTGAAGTGTACAGGTATCCCAAGGCTAAAGTATTAACGATAAATGCAAAAGCAAGTGTAAAAGTCAATTTTGCAAGGAAGCCAGTTGGTCCTTTTGCTCCAAATACAGACTCGTTGCTTCCACTGTATGCGCCAAGACCTATACTTGAACTTTTCTGCAGAAGTACTGCGATTGTGATTGCCAGCGCAAGTACGATTTGTATGATTAAAAGTGTTGATGTCATCTATGCCTCTTTATGTTGTTGGATAGCCCATTGAAATTTGGGTATAATTTCGGCGATTATACCCAAAAAAGTTTGAAATGGTGATGAAGATCATTATTTCGTGTAAAAGGAGGGAATCGATGTCTAATGTTATTCAAGAGTTTTCTCGTTTTGCGCATGAGTATGATACTTACAATGTCATTCAGGCGGAGGTTGCCAAATTATTGGTAGAAAAACTCTCCTCTTCTGATTATGCAACAATTATAGATATTGGGTGCGGTAGCGGAGAAGTCTATAAGAATCTAGAAAAAAACAAGGTGGCCTTTGATCATCTTATGGTACTGGACTCTTCCAAAGAGATGTTAGCTATACACCCCTCTTCGGAGAAGATTGAGAAAAGATGCGCTGACTTCAATAGGATTCAAACATTTGAAGAGCTCTCATTGCCTCCAAAGACACTTGTCCTCTCCTCTTCTGCCTTGCAATGGAGTCAAAATCTGGATTTTACTCTGTCTGAGATATCAAAAAGATCACACCATGCCTATTTTGCTATTTTTACATCCAACACGTTTAAAACTTTACATGAAACAGCCAATATAACGTCACCTATTTATAGTACAGCAGTATTGAAAGAAACGATAGAGAAATATTATCATGCTGAGTTTGAGTTAAAAGAGTATAGACTTTATTTTGAGACTGTACGAGAGATGTTCAATTATATTAAAAAAAGCGGGGTAAGCGGAGGAGAGAAACAACTTACATATAAGCAGACTAAGCAAGTTATGAAGAGTTACCCTTTGGACTACTTAGAATTTGAGGTCTTATTTGTTAAGGCTGCTTCTTTCACTTTTTCTGCTTCATAAAAAAGGTTTTTTCTACAGCATACAAACCATAACGTACCTCTTTACAAAGTTCAGATAATGTATGGTCTATAAGTTTAAAACTCTCCTCAAGGACGCGCGCAGACTCTTGTGCTCGTGAAAAGTTTGCTATCATCAAATCATTGATACTGCTGCGAGACAATTCAGAACTAATACTCTCTTTTTGTACATCATTTTCTATATCTCTGTATTGTAAACGATTTTGATCATACGCGCTTTGAAGCTTATGTCGCAGTGTTTTAAGGGAAGAAGTTAGGGATTTGTCATTGTAGATATAACGATTGATATCTTCTATCACTCGTATACCTTCTTTAAGTCGGTTAAGATTGGCATCGATAAGACGCTCAATCTTTTCCGAAGTTTCAGCTTTAGTCATCACTTCCAAAAATTCCAAGAAGTTGGAGTAGTGCTGTAAACATATTTAGAAAGTCTAAATAAAGAGATACTGCTGCATCTACAGGTGAGTCATATGCACCATTTGCTATGTTCTGTGTATCATAGATAGTAAAAATACTAAATAAAAGTAAGATACCCGCAGTAATGATCACATGCATCATTGGACTTTGAAGTATGAATATATTAACAAGGGAAGCAATAATTACCACGATAAGTGTAATAAAAAGTGGTTTTCCCCAACTTGAATAATCCGTCTTACTATTAATTGCGAACAGACTTAAAGCACCAAAAAGAACAGAAGTCATTAGGAAAGCATTCCCTATTACTGCACCATTTCCTGCACCGATGAGCGAAGCTAAAAGTGGAACGAGTGAGACACCTGTTAAAAAAGTAAAGACAAAAAGCATTGCTAAATTAAGTCCTGGTTTACCTCTTGTCATACTGAGTCCAAAGAAAAGTACTAAAAGTTCAGCACCGAAGATGAACCACTTGTATTGCATGATCATCTCTGCATAAGGCATAGTAACATAAGCTCCTGCCGCAGCAGCGATCATACTTGCCGCCAATAGTTGGTAAGTTTGTTTCATGAAGCTTACAGATGCGCCTTCTTGAACGTATCCAGCTTCTGTTGATGTATAGTCTCTATCATATAAAGCCATAATATTCCTTCAATTGTTAATTTAATGCAAAGTATAGTCCAGAGAGATTAATCTAAGGTTAATAAGAGAATTTACTCTATTCCTCTTTGCAGTTGTAACTTTTTGTATTCATCTCTTGCTTTTTGAGCATCTGTTTTGTTGCTTTGGATCTGAGTGCTTCTTTTTTCCTCTGTGGAAGAAGGCACTTCAGCCGTATCCATACATGCAGTCAAGATGAACAGAGAAAAGAGTAGAAAAAATAGACGCATAAATGTCCCTTCAGTATTTACCTAATGTAGGATTATAAAATACTACACTTAAATATAGATATAAATGAGTAAATTTTATATATAATATGTAAGTAAATAAGAAATTTCAACAAATTTCCGATAAAAGCTAAAAAACCCTTGACAAGAAATAAGTTCGGTGCTATAATACGCGTCCAACAACACATGGACGGTTAGCGAGTTGCTAGCAAGAGTGTTATTGAATGATC
>NZ_JBFFOH010000110.1:0-8500 GCF_041562805.1 Sulfurovum sp.
CGTGATCTCGCGGGAGAAGTCGAGAACGACCGGGCCGCGGATTCCGGTCTTGGTAAAGATAAGGTCACCCTTGGCCTTGAGTTTTTTGTACTTGGGCAGGTTGACGAACATCTCCACTTTCGGGAGGGTGTCCGCACGGCAAGAAGGACTAACTATAAAAATATACTAATAGATACTTTTATCCCTAAAATTAGGCTTTTAGAAGATTAGCAAAGTAATAAACTTTTGAATTAGTATACTTATAATTGTGTTTATTGTACTGTTTTTATTATTAATATAAGTGGTTCAATAATTGAATTTTAAATCTATGTATACAATTATATTTCGTATTAAAAATACAAAGGGTATTTGGAAAATTATGTAGTTTTGAAGAACTCACACACATCAACATCAAGAATATATGCTATTTTCATGAGATGCTCAATATTGAAGTGCTGCTTGTTGTGATAAATTTCGGCAAGTGAAATTATAGATACAGATTTATGGCCAATACCCTGTGCAAGCTTCAATTGAGAAATGCCTCTTTCCTCACGAATTCTTTTGACATTTCTGCCAATTTTTATATATGTCTGATCCATAAAATCATCAGGAAGATTGCTTATCTCTTTCATTGCTCAACTTGTAATAAGAAGTTGTCAAACTTTATTCCGATAAGATTTTTTCAGCAACTTGTCATAACAAGGCGGTGTAGGATTTCGATGATACAGAAGTACGAAAAATTCCAAAGCAAATTGAAACACTTGACATCAGTACAGGCCGAGGAACTCTCCAAGAGATATTATGACGGCGAGAAAAATTCCGATCTGATAGATGAATATAATATAGACATATTGCCAAATGATTTATATAAAGCACTCCCTCTTCGAAAACATGCACAGCAGTGTCCATATTGTGAAACAAATTTATTTTCACTTCCTCGTTCAAAGAGCAGTTATCGAAGGCGTGACACTCTTTTTTGTATAGCTTGTGGGCATCATACAGACCTGTATTGCGACTGCACTGGATGCATGACTATACGACAACGGGAGCTGGAGGCACGGTTAAGTATAAAGAGAATAGAAGAAGAAAAGATCAGAACCGCACTCTTGCAATACCGAGTAGACCCGGTTCCCCTGGAGCAGTTGTCCGTCAAGGATAAAGCATATCTCGGTGCATTGTTGCGTGCATGCCTAAATGATGATTCAACTAAAATAATGCCCCTGGAATCAAGCGCAGAGAAGCTTGCACCTACAAAAAAGTATCAGAATGAAATATTAAATACCTTGATACAGAGGAACCTTATATCTCCCGATCCTGAAGATGTTACTTTCTATGAACTCGGTGTAAATGATATGATTTATATTAGTCATCGCCGGGTTCCCTATGTCCTAAATGTCACTTCCCCTTTATACAGCCGATCGGAAATCATTGAGCAGCTGATCTACCCAAATCAAATCGCTCTTGAGGATATTGCTGCCGGATATGATTTATGGAAGGAAATTGCGGTTTATGAGTCCATTGAATATCTGCAAAACAGATTAAATGAATACCAGTTGCACTCATCAAAAATTGGAGACAAGACCATTATGACAATAGCCAAAACACTTGAGGATTATTCTGTATCACAGGTATTTAACTTTTTATGGTCGGCAGTCAAAAATGCCGCGGCGTTTAAGCAAAAAAGTGGGATAAGTCAAAGTCATGCGATAAATAGCATTCCGGGAAATATTTTGAAGCGCCACGAGTTTGCACTGAAGGAAGGTTGGGACATAAAAGGGTACAACCGGGATTATAATCTTCCACAGTCCACCATTTCAGAGATAGTTTCTAATAGGATACTAAATATTGGTGACGTAGGATTTAAAGGCAATGTTACAGTGCGGCTATTGCAACAAAATTTAACATATTTTGATATTTTATAAAGAGTCTTTTTTCTTCGCTACATTCAGTTTGATTATATATAATCGAATATAAAAATTCAAATGCTGCAAAACAGGAGGGGATAAGTGATCATCGACAACAGACAACATGGCAGAGTCGGTGATGTGTTCAAATACCAAAAACTTGGAGGCGACTATTACTATGCCCAGGAACTCTTCGAAAAAGAAGAGGTCTACGGCTACCTTTCCAAGAACATGGCCGAAGCGAATAAGTCAATCTATGAGCATATGGTATACGATTCGGACGTGGAACGGACCTTCGTCCAATCCTTCAAGCTCAACGACAATGTGAAGGTCTATGCCAAACTGCCAGGGTGGTTCAAGCTCGACACGCCTCTGGGTAGCTACAACCCGGCCTGGGCCGTCTCATGATCGAAGAAGAAGGCAGTGTAAAGCTCTACTTCGTCGTTGCGTCAAAAGGCAGTTTCTTTGACTTCGATAGACGCGGATCGGAGAATGCAAAAATCGACTGTGGAAGAGAACACTTCCAGGCATTGGGTAATGATGTTCGATTTGAGACGGCATACAGCTTTCAAAGCTTAACGGAATATTTTTAGGTGTAGGTAGATGACTGATATCGAGTTTATTACGCGGTTTTCTCAAGAGGCTGGAACACACTATGAAAAAGCGAAATCTCAGGCATCTGACATACCGGCATATGCATTGGTTCATATTAGAGGATTTGTTGCCGCTGCCTGTTCACTGGTTGTGATTAAAGCAAATACTAAAGCACCATGGAAAATGGGTAATGATCTTTATGGAAAAATTAAATATTTATACGAGGAAAATCTACTCGACGAAGAGAGTAAGGATTGGTTGCATAAGCTTCGCATAAATGCCAATAAAGGTGCCCACCCGGAAGAGTTTTCTTTATCGGATTCCGAGTATAAAGACTTGGCGTATGAATCGCTTGAAACAGCTTGCAAGCTTGTTGAAAGACTATATCTGAAGATTCATGGGACTGAGCCACCAGAGTTTACTTGGCAAACATTAGATAGCAATCAGAAACTTCGGGACTTTTGCTATGCCTCTATCATGGATTCCGATTCAATGGCTCAGTATGAACTCGGAAAGGTGCTGCAGTCAAAGGCACGAGTTATTGAAAAATTAGAGATAGAAGAAGGTGAAAAAAACAATTATAGAAGAATTACTTTATTTAAATCTTCCAAACTTTTTGATAAAGCATTCTACCAGTTTCAAGAGGCTCGTTTTGAAAATGCAGATGCTGCTTATGAATATGCTGTATCTCTAGAATTGGGTTATGGTACAGAAGTAAATCTTAAAGAAGCCCACTCGTGGTATCGCACTGCAGCATATAATGGAAGCATCGATGCAAAAGCAATGTATGGCACTATCTGTCTTAGTGGGTCTGATTATCTTGAGAAAGACATTGCAGAAGCGCTGTTATTCCTCGAGGAAGCAGCAGAAGCAGATCATCCAATGGCGCTGACTAACTTAGGGGTGATTTATACTAAAGGTAAAGGTGTCAAACAAGATTTGAAAAAGTCTTTTTATTACACGCTACAAGCTGCAAATGCTGGATATCCGACTGCGCAATATAATTTAGGCACGATGTATCTAAATGGTGGTCCAGTAGATATCAACGAAGCATTAGCCTATGAATATTTTACTTTGGCTTCCGAACAGGAACTTCGTATTGCTGAGTTTGCACTCGCAGAGTTGTTTTTATTAGGACGAGGGTGTGAACGTGACATAGCGAGAGCAGAAAAACTTTATAACCACTCCATTGAAACTGCTGAAGAGATGTTGTTATTAGCAGGATATTATGAAGATGGAACATTCGGATATACAGATAACCTACAGGCAGCTTCATTACTACAAAAAGCTTATGAAATTTCGAAAACAGGTACAGAAGCAAATACTTTGGCTTATAAAAAATCTCCTATAGTTGTACAGAAGCTTAGAAAGGAATTATTTAATACGGCATTGGATCATGAACGATTAATGATTTCATTTTATTTTGATGAAAAAGGCTATCCTTACAATAATCGGGAAGAACGCATGTCATTGTTTCTTAAAAAAATAATGCAGATTGGTGATAAAAATAAAAATGGTCAAAATATTGAAGCTGATATCATTGAAATTACTCCAGGACTACTGAACACAATGCATCAGCCAAAGAAAACTATAAAGCAAGCTGGTCGTAATGATCCTTGCCCTTGTGGTTCTGGAAAAAAGTATAAAAAGTGCTGTAATGAAAATAAGAATACATTCCACTAATCTTTAACGTAGTTGTAGATGATCACTTCGTGCCTAAGAAGCTATTTCAGAGTGCATGGGTTGATTTGTTTTTTGAATAATTTGAAGGTGGATTTTTCTAAGCAACTGCTCAATGAATATAGGGTCTTCCCCCTCCTGCAAAAATTTCATTCTAAAAGCATTTTCCAGATTATATATTTTATTTTTCCATTCCACTCGCTCTTTCTGTATTTGTGCCCATTTACTTTTTAGTTCAATGGTAGAAGAATTGTATTTGTCCTTATAGAGCATGAAATTATCATAAAGGTTATAAAAGTCAATCATTTTCCCTCTTTGTACCATGGCCTCAGTATAATCAGAAAAATCGTTTATATAACAACCATCATTGTCATGGAGTTTAGAGAGTATCAAATCCAAGTTATCTTTGCTTTTTATGAGTATTTCAATGTCGCTCATAGATATCTTCGAATTACTAATATAGTTGATTTTGGGTAGGCTTTCTGGTTGCATTAGATCTAGGTTCAAATCAAATGGCGACTTCTTTCTTTTGGGTAAAGTAATTATCTCTTCTAATGCTGTCTCGATTGTTTTAAGACTGCTTTCAATGCCTAGGTATTCGGTATACCATTTTTGTTCATTGAGGCAAAAGGCGTTGTAATCTTCAACAAGATTTTCAGTGTTTCTTTGTACAAACCTTAGAATTAATGCAATATAATCCAGACAGGTTTTCGCATCTACATCATCATAGCCCTCGACCCTGCAATTTTCGATGTTCTCAAGAAATTTCTTTTGTATATTCACAGAGTCTTTACTCGTCATGTATTTTTCAATGATGTCAGTGATTATACGGTTATCTATAGAATTTAGAGTCTTATATACTTCGGGTATATTCTCAACCTTAACCATGTCATACGCTCCTTGTTCTTGTCAAAGGATAAGTGTGCCACAAAAGGGCTTTTATTCCTCATATTGTGCAATTTTATGCTCATATCGATATTCACAAACTTGACAATTTCTAGAAAGCCCCTACAAAGATGCAATTGTTATAATAAATGCTCTACTACTAGTGACAATGTATCAGTTTGGTGGGGAAAGATTACGTCATTTTTTAGGCAGTTTTTATATAGCTTGCTATAATGAATTAACGAAAGGTAACACGATGGAATTCAATAAATATTTTAACCCAGGCACGATTGTCGCGACTGTAATACTATTGATAGCAGTGTTGGGAATGATTGGGAACAAGTTGACTGAGCGCGACAACAAGCGTGGGTATTGTGATCTGCCTGAACCGGATAAGAAGGATCAGTAGTGCCTTGTGTCGGATTCGGTATTTTAGCGGTTATTATTCTTGCACAGCTATATATTACGCATGTTCTCAATGGGTTTCAGAAAGATAAAGATCGAGAATAAGCCTATAAATACAAGGGTGATTTGTTTACAGGTTATAATCACACCATGAAAAAATCACTTACTTTCCTAATGCTGTTAACAGCATTACTCACAACTCTAAATGCAACCGATCTAAATGATTTCATCAACAAAAAAAACTGTGATCAGATCATCGATAAACAGGCCTTTACCATTTGCTATGACTATACAGCCAAGGGTGCCAGGTATGTCGCCTACACGCTTGATGGAAAGCTTGTGAATGCCGTTAATGTCAAAAAGCGTTCCAGTTTCTATACCGAGAAGAACCTGCCGAAAAAGTATCGAAGTCATACCCGTGACTATACTAACTCCGGCTATGACAGAGGGCATCTGGCGAATGATGCCTCTTTCGATTATGATGAGAAGGCTGTACGTAAGACATATACGATGGCTAATATCATCCCACAAGCTCCAAAGGTCAACCGTAAGACCTGGATCAAGGCTGAGAAGCTCGAACGTCAGGTAGCAGTTAGTCTTGGCTCTGTAAGCGTTCTTAACGGTGTTGTATACAGTTCTAATCCCAAGAGAATAGGTAAAAACAAGATAGCCGTTCCGAATGGGTTTTGGAAGATGATTTACAATGACGCTAAAGGCTATCAAAAGTGTTTTTACTATCAGAACAATGATGCTATTGATGTTAAAGCTGATAAGTTAAAATCACATCAAGTCGAGTGCAGTATTTTGATTAACAAATAAGTTGTCTGCCTGATACGATATTTTATGTATTACTATTAATATAAGTTATTCGATATACTAGCCTGATATTCAATACAAGGACAGAAATATGCGTAAGATTTTTATATTGGTACTATTGATCACATCAATGGCTTTTGCTGCCTCAGGTACTATTAGCACAGCTATTGATCAGCAAGATATACAGACAAAACAGGAACTGGTCAATAAACAAGAGTGTGATATGTTGATTGCAAAAAATGCTACTGCTGAAGAATTGCAAAGAAGTGGATGCTGTTCACACCATGGTGGTGTATGCGGTTGTTCAAATGGCCGAGCTGCTTGTTGTGACGGTTCTTTAAGCCCCTCTTGTGGCTGTGATTAATAGCTGGAAGCATAAAGATCGCTGTGCCCGGCAGCGACAACTTCAGCATATCACTTAATCACAGTCTCATTAAATTAGGGCATCATATTGATAGTCAAAACTTTACTTACCTTGTGTGACAAGCCGGACTACAGAATTTACATCCATCTACATTTCTATAAAAGCGTATAGCTGCCGTCATAGCTTGATTACAACTAGCAAAATAACCGAGATGTGTACGTTGGGTTGGTAAGAATCTACAGTCTTCATGGTGTACTTCATGCTCCCCAGTGGGTTGAGCATTATTGTTTACATAATAATTTGCCATATTAGCTCCTCAGCTTAATGTTCTTTATCTCTTGGAGGAAACGGATCGTTCCCTGGAGCGATTGTATCTTTACTACGAAATTTTCCATCTCTCCCTTGAGTGGTAACTTCACCACCACCTTGTTTTTTTAACATTTCGCGAGCAGCATTGTCAGCTTCTTTTTGCGTCTTGTGTAAACTGGACGCTTTTGACGCGTCATTACGTTTATTAGCCCAAGTTCCATCTGGGCGTTTTGAGACTGTTCTGTCTTGAGGTTTACTCACAGTATGCTCCTGCATAAGTAACAAGTCTATTCCAATGATTTATACTCAATAGAATAGAAATGTAGTATTTGTCGAGCATATATCACGTAATAGAATACAGCGCCATGATAATGAAAAAGAAATCATCATGGCTATCAAAACTGTATCTCTACGAGTCATGTCAACACCTAAAGTTCAATCAAACAACTTGTTTAATAATTGTTTAATGCTTCATGGCTTATGATGGAGTTCTACAAATTTTAATGATCCATCATTTAAATTGGAAGTTGACGTTGCCGCGTTAACCTCACGAAATCCATTATATCGAATAAATTGTTACATTGCTAACGTCATTACTATACGCCATAAAATGTTGTATTGTATGGGGATCAAAAGTCACTTTTCAGTTTTTTAATCATATAAGTTTAGTCATTCTTTATTTTCAAAGGATGGGGTTGAAGGTGGCATTTACTCTCTTGTCTCAGATTTTGTGCAAATCCGGCTCATATTTGACTTACTCGTTTTCACTAAGTATTAAAATGTATGGTGTGGACGATGTTTGTGGAGACTAGATCGCTGGTCTACCTATTCTTGGTTCAGAAGTTAGATGGGGACAGGTCCTAGTTATCACCTCGTATCAATATTGACATTTAAAAAGAACAATTAAAATGCCTTTGATAAGCTTCTCTGTTTTATTTTAATACAGATCAATGCTTTTTATCTCACATTCTGCGGAACTGATTTTTACGCTGGTTATTTCTTTGTATGAACTAAATGAGAAATTAAAATTCATCGTATTGCTATCACTTTCATGTGCATAAAGACTGTGTGATTTATCTTCAAAGTTTGAGTCAGATTGTGTTGAATAGATTTGTCGGCCTTTGTATTCGATTTCAATTGTACATTCGACTTCGACATCCAAGTACGAACCACCTTGGTAATCAGTGTCAACGTCATAGCTTAGCTCTACGTCACAATCACGATAGTAACCCATTCCATAGCTCTCACTGCAATCTAAATCTCCTCCTGTAATTTCCACACAAACTTCAGCATTCGTCCTATATTCTGTCTCACAGTCATGCCCACTCACTCCTTGATTTTTACGTCTCTCTATTTCCATCAAAATCGCTTGCTCTAGCTCTCTCTGTTTCTTCAGTTCTGTTTGACTCATTGGAATGCATAAATTGCCAGATCTTCGATAACCCTTTTTACATTCCCAGCTATTACCTAGGTAGCTAAGTTGTGCATTCTTTGGTATTTGTACGGCTAAGCATTGATTGCCAGATCTTCGATAACCCTTTTTACATTCCCAGCTATTACCTAG
>NZ_JBFFOH010000111.1:0-8475 GCF_041562805.1 Sulfurovum sp.
ATCTTGCAAGGTGCTGATATTGTGAGGAAGTTGGAAGACGTGGCTGGAGGCATTAGCAATATTTATGAGATTTTCGGGAATAAGGATTCTGCTAAAGATCAACAGAACCAGTTTCTTGACCAGATCGAAAAGTTGATGGACAGTAAGCAGGTTATCAGACTTGATATGCCATACCGTGTATGCGAGAACATGGTGATTACTGAGGTTCAAATTGTCCGAGACAACACCACAGATCAAGCTGTTTCGTTTAAACTTTCAGCTCAACAAATCTTAATAGCAAAAACAATCTATACTGATATTTCAGCATTAAAGAAAAACCCTGCTTCTGGACTTAATGGGAAAACTGATGACGTGAAGGACAAGGGGTTGAACAAAGTTAAAGATGTTTCAACATCATTGGCAACTAGAATAAAAGAGGCGGCTTTCGGACAATGAAACAGATCACAAATATAACCGCAGATTCAGCCCAACGTCATACAATTCTTGTCGGTGATAAAACTATTGTGCTGACGCTAAAATTCTTGGAAGTAGCAAGCATCTGGTGCTTTGATATTGAGTATAATGGATTCAGTAAATATGGGTTTAAATTGTCTCTCAATGTCCAGCACTTGAATAATTATAACTTGCCTTTCGACTTTATTATTAGAGACACAACAAATACAGGCATTGATCCATTCCAGATTGATGATTTTTTCTCGGGTAGAATAGAAATGTATATACTCGAAGCTGACGACCTTTTGGGCCTTAGAGGTTACAGCGTTGCGCTTTGATAGAAATTACCTGCTCACGATTGACCTAGGGGGCTTTCAGGTAGAAGTAAGGCCACCTATGCAAATTGCTTTTAAAGCCTTTAAATCAATCTATGGTGGGCTTAATAAAGCAACTGTACAGATATACAACCTTAAAGAACCAACCCGCTTAAAGTTGGTTAAAGACCCAGAAGATACCGAAGTAATAATCCCGTTTTCTTTGTCTGTTGGGTATGGTGAGGATGTAGACGTTATTTTTAAAGGAGATATGTTCACAGGAGAAACAGAGCGCAAAGGAACAGATTTTATCACTAAGATTGAATCTCTTGACGGTGGCTTTGATTTCCTTAATTCATTTACGTCCAAAACTGTGAAAGGGAAGGACGCTGCACTTGATACGCTTATCGGAGACATGCCAAACACTGCTAAAGGGTTCATAACGGGACAAGAGCAAGTTGTCAGGCCGATAGTTTTAGTCGGGAATACCGCTGAACTAATACGCCAACAGCTAAAAGTTGATGAAACTTACTATATCGACAATGAAGTTTTGAATATTATCAAGAAAACAGAGCTGACAGGTTCATTCGTGCCTATCGTTTCCGCGCAAACTGGACTAATGAATACCCCGAAGCGCTTAAATAAACGTGTAACATTTTCTACCTTACTCAATCCATCATTGAAAATAGGCGAAAGCTGTCAATTAGTATCAGTCACTGCACCACATTTAAATGGGATCTATAAGCTTGAAGATGTAGGCATCAGTGGTGATTACTACGGCACAGATTGGACACAGGAAGTTACGGGGACTTTGATATGAGCAATAACCAATTAATTGATACACTGATGCTGGCAATAAGCAAGTCTCTTGCCAATCTTCACACTTGTACCATTGCGAAAGTTACAAAGGTAAACGCCAAAACTATCAACTGCAAGCCTGTCACGAATCGGCTAGTTGATGGGGTGTCTATTGAGCTGCCAGAATTTGTAGAAGTTCCTTTAATGACTTTACAGGGTGGAGCGTCTTACATCCATTTCCCCGTGGCTGTCGGTGATTATGCAATGCTTATCTTCACGGAGCGTTGTTTTGATGGTTGGTATAACGGCCAGGACAATCAGCTACCCCTTGAACATAGGATGCACGACTATTCAGATGGAATAGCTATTGTCGGGATTAACCCTTTCGCAGATGCCATTGACATTCCTTCTGTAATCCAGAGAACAGGCGACACAAACCAAGATGGAGATATTACACATCAAGGGGATAGAAACCAGACTGGTGATGTGATCCATACAGGTGATAAAACTCAAAATGGACTATTTGCATTAACCGGAAACATGACGGTAGTGGGGGATGGTGGACCTGGGACGGCAAACATGACAAACATCACCATTAATATTGTAACCGGTGACGTTATTGCAGATGGTGTATCTCTTAAAAGTCATACCCACAGTGGAGTCCAGACTGGTACAGGCGATACAGGAGTGCCAAACTAATGAAAGTAAGACGAATTGATGCAAATGGAGATTGGACTTTCGGGCAAGGGTTAGCAAATTATATAATCAAGGCTCCAATGGTCAGGCAAAACGTGGTGACTCGTATCAAGTCTTTTAAGTTTGATTGGTTCCTTGACGTTGACGCTGAAATTGATTGGTTCAATATTATTGGGAGTAGAAATAACGAGAAGACTATCCTATCTGAACTTGAGCGCGTTGTACTGGCAACAACAGGAGTACGCACGATTGACAGGCTCAGGATAAATGGTATAACTAAAAGGGATGCCTCCATTGAATTGATATTCACGACAATTTATGATGTGTCGTTTACTGAAAATATAGGAATTGCAATATGAAACCACAGTTTACCGTTGACGGGATAGAGATACAGACCTTCACAGAAATCTTTGATACGCTGGTAACTGAATATAAGAGAATCTACGGCGCGGATATTGACCTATCCCAAAATACCCCAGACGGGCAGAAGGTGGGTATAGAGGCAGAACTGGAATATGATCTTCAAAGTTTTGCGCTTGCACTATATAATCAGTTTGACCCAGATTTTGCTTCTGGTGAAATGCTCAATAAGATTATCAAACTAATAGGGATTACCCGCAATCCTGCGACAAGATCAAGCGCAGCGGTGACAATAACGACAGACCGAATTTTAACTTTAGCAACTGGATATACTGTTGCGGATGAAAATGGGCAAAATTGGGTAACAACTTCTGGAGAAGTTTTAGCACTTGGTGCGAATATCGTCACCATGTACTCAGAAGAATGGGGGAAGGTCGAAGCATTACTCAACACCATCAATTCCCCTGTAACAATCGTTCTTGGGGTTATCAGCGCAACCAATCCGGCTGATGCTATTCCTGGCGTTGATGAAGAAACAGACGCAGCATTGAGAACCAGAAGGAATAAGTCTCTTGAAAATGCAAGTTACTCTACTGTCGGTGGATTATATGCCAAGCTCGCCAACATTGAGGGCGTAACTGATTTACAAGTTTATGAAAATGATACTGGCACAGCAGGCCAGTTAAAAGACCCGACAACAGGAAGTTATGTTGCTTCTGTTGGCATGCCAATACATTCTATATGGTGTGTTATCCAGGGTGGAACTGTTGCAGATATTGCAGAGACTATTGCTAAAAATAAAACGTCTGGGGCTGATATGCGAGGTGTGGAAACCACCACATATTTAGAAACGCTTATAAGGCCAGATGGATCAACTTTTTATTATACCCATTCTTTAGAATATGACCGCCCAACAGAGATCCCATTATATATAAATCTAACTGTTACCCGTAAAGACGCTGGTGTTGCTATTGATCTTGATTTAATAAAAGAAAAACTAGTTAGCAAATTATATGGAATACATGAGAACTCACAAGCAAATGAGCTTTATGGGTATGTGTATCAGGCCGGGACTAACTTTATAGCATCTGTTCTTGAGATTAGTCTCGATGATATAACATATACTGACGGACAGCTTCTGAGTGACTTTGACGAAATCCTGCTTATTGAAACGGCTAATATAACTATTACTGAGGTTGTATAATGGCTATTGATGACGATTTTGTCGCCCAATACTCTAAGCGGTTAATTCTTCAATATAGCGACAAGCCTAAAGCCATTGGTGAGATTGCTGCTAGGCTAGAATCAATCAGCAACACTTACAGCTTTATTGATTCGTTTTCTGACGAGTTCGACCTGGATCAGGCGTATGGTCATAGGCTTGATATAATAGGAAAGATAGTAGGTATCAGTAGGATAGTTCGGAATGCAATACCAAAGGCTTACTTCGGGTGGGACGACGGTATAGTCCCTGACCCTAAGACTTTCAGCGAAGGTGCTTTGTTCGATCTATTTTATGATGCTGGTTATACAAGTACACAGCTTGATGATAACCAAATGCGAACATTTATCAGAGCTAAAATATCAAAGAATATTGCAAGCGCATACCTAGCTAATGATGAACGGGTCACATTGCAGCAATCTATCATGTTCTTGTTCGATTCTAAGGCATATGTTGTTGATAATTATGATATGTCTTTAACTATTTACCTAGATGCTGAATATGATCTTGATAATTTAATCCTTCTTAATTCGCAAGATTTAATCCCTAAGCCTCAAGGGGTAACGTATAAAGGATATGTTGTTGTATTTGACGAAAATACTTTTGGTTTTGCTGAAAACCCAAATGCGGAAACATTCGGCATGGGTAAATTTGCTGAACTTTTACCAATCTAAGGAGAGATAATGGCGAAAATTAATAGATACACAGGCGACCTCAAGGCTTTTGGTAGTGGGGCTTTGGCTCTTGAAAGGACAGTTTTTGGGTCAGTAACACAGAGCGACACACTCGACTCAAATATAAACGCGGATTTTTTACGAGGTTGGGAAAACGGAACAGATATAAATGGCTATCCGACAAAGCAGTTTTTTAATGCTGTTGGTTTTACAGCCACACAGATACTTGCTTACCTGCACCAGATCGGCCTTGCTGAGTGGGATATTTTACAAGAGTATAACACAGATTCTTTTACAAATAGAAACGGCGTTATATTTGTTTCCCTTTCTGATGCGAACATAGGCAATGATCCTGAATCAGATGCAGTTAATTGGAAACGGTCTACTGGTAATATTGACTCAGTAGTTGTTACGAAAATTTTAACGTCAGGGACATACGAAAAGCCAGACAATTTAATATCCTTGACGGTAGAGGTAACAGGTGGCGGCGGCGGTGGCGGTGGTGCAGACGGGCAAGGAGCCTCTACTGTTGCGGCGGCTGGCGGTGGCGGTGGCGGTGGAACAAGTTTTAAAAGCATCTTATCTTCTGCTTTGCTTTCCTCTGAGACTGTAACAATAGGAGCTGGTGGTGCTGGTGGACTTGGGAATGTTAAAGGAGTAACAGGGGGGGCTTCTTCTTTTGGAATACATGCCAATGGTCTAGGTGGAGAGGGCGGGAATCAAAGCGTTGGAACAGCTGTTCTCCAGACAATAACAGCGGGGCAAGGGGCAACTGGCACTTCTGGGCAAATTAATAAAACTGGTGGTAACGGAGAGCGTGGGGTTATATTGTCGGTTGATAAAGGAGCGTCTGGTGGTGGTGGCGGAACAATGCAAGGAGAAGGGCCAAGAGGGGAAAGGGTAACTGTAGGAGTATTGGCGAATGGCGCGGATGGGGTATCATATGGATCAGGTGGTGCCGGTGGTGCTGTCCAAGGGTCAACGGCTGACAGAAATGGCGGTAGTGGGGCGAACGGTGTAGTGATAATTACTGAATATTTAGGGGTGTAAAATGTCAATTTATATAATCCATGATGGGAATAAGATATTAAATAGAGTTGTTGCGGATAACCCTATCAATGTAGGTTCTGGTTTATCCTGCATTGAGGCCATAGGCATGTGGGACGGTTATATCGGCCAAGGTGTCAATGCTGACGGTGTAATTCCTGATCCTATTGTAGAACCTGTTGTGATAATCCCGCAGGAAGTATCAATGCGACAGGCAAGACTCGCCTTGTTGACCATTGGGAAACTTGCCGCAATAGAAACAGCCATTACCGCAATGGCAGGAATTGATGGTGAAGCTGCAAGGATTGAATGGGAGTATGCCCAAACAATAAAAAGAGATCATGCGTTATTGCTTTCACTCCAGGCTGATGTTTTAGCCATGACAGATGCAGAACTTGACCAGTTGTTTATTGATGCTTCAAACTTGTAAGGAAATCTACATGGCCATATCACCGGAAGATTTTGCCTTGATGCAGAAAATGCTTCAAGAAGGAAAACAGATTGATCCTGTAATCTACGGGTTGCTCACCTCTTGTTCTTTGATTATTGGCTATTTCTGCAAACGAATAATAGACAAGACCGATTTCCTAAGCGAGAACAGTGCGACAAAAGAAGAGTTAAAAATACAATGCGATCTAAAACAGAAGAATATGGATGCACTTGTAACAAAAGAACACTGTATTTTAACAACTCAAATAAATACAGATAGACTAAATACTGTTCATCTTCGACTTGATGCTCAACATCTGGAGAACAAAGAAGGTCATTTAGCAATTAAGGAAGATTTGAAAGCAATTAACTCCAGCATTAAACAACTTGTCGAATGTGTTACAAAACTATCAATGAGTGGAACCTGTGAATAAATACTCTTTCGGAAAGACCAGCAAAGCCAGGCGCGATACCTGTTGTAAAATAGGACGCGTTATTCTTGATGAAGCAATCGAAACATTTACTTTGTTTGATTTTGGTATTGTGTGCGGCCACAGGTGCGAAGAAGACCAAAATAAGGAATTTATCGAGGGCGACTCAAAGGCCAAATGGGGTGACTCAGGGCATAACGTCATGAAGGGGAACAAACCGTATTCCATTGCATGGGACGTGGCCCCATATTGCCCGAAGTTAAGGGATTATTTATGGGATGATGTAGAAAAATTTAAACAGTTATACGAACATTTCAGATTAATTGGTTTAAAGCATGGTGTGACTATCATATGGGGTGGCAATTTTAAATCTATCAAAAATGATAATTGCCACCATGAAATAGTAATTTAACAGGAGAAGAAAAATGGGTAATGCTATTCAATGGATTATGGAAAATTGGCAAACAGTTTTGGCCGGAGTGGGTTTCTTCGCTATGATTGCCAACGCTACACCTAACGACACAGACAACAAGGTAATGAAAGTTATCAGCACTATCATTAATGCGTTAGGTGCGAATTTTAACGTCAAAGGAAATCTAAACAAATGACATGGGGCTGGTTAACGCCTGTATTTAGCGCACTTGGCAAACTGCTTGGTGCGCTATCCCTAGTCAATCATGGTAAGCAAAAAGCGGAGAAAAAACAACTTGAAAAAGCCAATGAACAAAACAAAAAACTGGCCGACCTTGACAACACTCCCATTGCTGATGATGCTGATGTTATCGGGATGCTGCGCAACAGGCGTAAATAATCCACAGGTGTACGAGCCGCTCTTGCCTGACCAGATATACCAATGCGCTCCAAAACCGTTCCTAATCGAATATTTGCGCCACTCCTGCGCCCTTGAGAGTGTGCGTGGTGAGGAGTCATCCAAAGATTGTAAAAAAGCGTTCCTAGGTGGATTAAAATAATGCCAAAAGATATAAAAGTTTCTCCGTTGCTCTGTACCGGGATATTCTTTATTCCCCATGTCTTTTCATGGTTCACCTTACGGAAAGGATATAGCGGGATCTCTCGCGGAATATCTTTTAGTTGGCTGATAATTGCACTTTTGATAGGTATGGCATCTGGTGATTCAGATATGCCAAAAGAAGAGAAAATATACCAGATTAACGATTCTTCATATTCAGAAACAAACTATGTGGTCGGGTGTAGAAGTAAATACAGCAACGATAAGCAAAGAGACATATTCAACGCACTTTATAAAGACCACTGGTTCACATGGCGCGGTGTGGTGGTAGTGGTAAAATCAGATAGAGCATCATTAAATATTGACAACTTTGGCACACAAGACCTTCAAGTTAATTTTGAAAATAAAGAAGCAGGATATAATTTAACTGTAGGCTCACCTATCACAGTTAAATTCCTTATGAAAACTGCTGGTGGTTGCTTTATGCCGTTTTCAGGAGATAAGGCGGTAGTTGTAGACTAATAAATATCTTGGTTTTCGTGAATATTACCAATCACAACTATTGAATCACGTTCTCCTTTTAGGTTGTAATCATAAAACCATTTACATTTTCCATCTCGGTAATTAACCCTGAACCCAGCATACTTTTCTACATACTCTACAAAACCTTTCCCGATATGGTCTTCAACGATATCACCTTCAAAAATGCTGACTCTGTTCTTGTCTTGAAGGCCTGTAGACTGCATAATTTCAATGTTCTGCCAGGCAGTCTGGCTGTGGTCATGATCAATTCCGAAAGGATCTGACATTCTTCCTACTATCCGGTTCCACGCTCTAAATCGTATCTCTCTCATGTTCGTTTCTCATCAAGTCTCGTCAACTTAACAAAATAATCAAGCTGACCAGAACTAGCGCCGAGCTTAAAGGTTTATAAAATTGGGGCTGGCAGCTTATCGCCAAGCGTTAGCACTCCTATCCAATCTCCTTTAGGTGTATAAACGGGTAACAGTCTGGGCTGTTTACAATAGTGTCAACCTTATACTCATCTGTGCCAGCTTCAAACGTTACATACTCACCGACTCTAATTGGTACAGGAAACGAA
>NZ_JBFFOH010000112.1:0-8466 GCF_041562805.1 Sulfurovum sp.
ATTCTCACACCCTGGCATAGCTTCCAGGGAGCATAGTCATCAGATGTGATACTTCAAAATCCGGTTAAGATGACACTCACCGGCGAAGCAGTCCTCCGCGTTAGCGGGGTTAATGACTTACGCTACTGCGTAAGCTGGACGGTAATCTGTATTGTTTGCGTTTAAATGCGTGTGGGCCGCGTAACGGAATTGCCCAGTCCGACATGCACATAGCCCCGACTACTCCAGTCGAAACCAAGTCATCCCCATATCTGAAAGATGGTGGATAATAACAGTTTTTGGTTACTTTGTCAATAGGGTGGGAAAAGCGTGTTTTTTGTTATAATGCAATAATCAATAAAGTACCTATAGTTGGGCAAGACAGAATAAGAGGAAAATGAGTATGACACTTACACAAAAAGTACTATGGGCGATGTTCCTGGGGATCATCGTTGGACTGGTTATCAATATTGGTGGCTGGAACAGTGAAGGCAGCTTTGTTCAAGAGTATGTTGTGGGCGGTATTTTCTACATCATAGGAAAGATGTTCATTACCGCACTGAAAATGCTAGTGGTACCTTTGGTCTTCTTCTCTCTTATCTCTGGTGTACTAGGTATCGGAGATGTGAGAAAGTTAGGAAGCGTAGGGGTAAAATCATTTGCCCTTTATATGTTAACGACTGCTATAGCTATCGCTACGGCTATAGGTTTGGCGATTATCGTGGCCCCTGGTTCGGGGGCAAATGGTACGACTGACACAACGTTTACAGGGAAAGAAGCACCGCCTCTTTCAGATGTATTCATTAACATTGTCCCTGACAATGTCATTGACGCTTTTGCTTCTGGGAATATGTTACAGATCATATTCTTCTCTATTTTGTTGGGTATCTCACTTTTGATGGTAGGAAAAAAAGCACAAAACATTGCAGAAGGCATAGAAGTGCTAAATGAAGCGATGATGCATATGGTAAATATCATTATGTCCGTGGCTCCTATTGCTGTGTTTGCATTGCTTGCCAAAGCTATCTCCGAACTTGGCTTGGACCTTCTTATCAGTTTGGCCGGATATGTATTGGTTCTTGTGGCGGCACTTTTATTGCACCTTTTTGGAACGTTGATGTTTCTCCTCAAACTTTTTTCTGGATTAAGTCCTAAAATGTTTTTACAAAAGATACGGGATGCCCAAGTTTTTGCTTTTTCTACAGCAAGTTCCAATGCAACGATACCAGTTACACTAAGAACCGTTACAAAACGTATGGGTGTGGATAACTCGGTGGCTTCATTCACTGTACCTTTTGGTGCGACGATCAATATGGATGGTACGGCTATTATGCAGGGGGTTGCTACGGTGTTTATAGCAAATGTCTATGGAGTTGAACTAGGGATGAGTGGCTATTTGACGGTAATACTTATGTCTGTACTGGCTTCCATTGGAACAGCTGGTGTACCTGGTGTAGGGCTCATTATGCTTTCTATGGTCTTCGTACAGGTAGGGCTTCCCGTAGAAGGCATAGGGCTCATTTTGGGTGTTGACAGACTGCTTGACATGGTACGTACTTCTGTCAATGTTACTGGAGATGCTGTCGTGACTTGCGTCGTGGCAAAGAGTGAAAAAGAGTTCGATATGTCTGTATTTAAAGATCCTGAAGCAGGGGAAGTAGAAGAGCTGGATATCGATGAAACTGAAGAAGAAGAACTGGCTGAAATTATCCGCAAGACAGAAGAGGGTTAAAGCCCTCTTTCTTTTAAACTTGCTACCAATTGTGAAGCGGTACCCGCTTTTTCACTTTTAGGCTGATAGAGATAGTTATGTATCTTCTCTGGTATCTCTTCTGGCATCATTAAATTTTCGAACTCCTCTTTTGCTGATTGTTTTGCTTTAAATAATGCCATCTGTACGCGAGAGTAAAAGTTTGCTGCCCCTTCACCTGATGTTTCTATGGCAAGGAAATTGGCTTCAGGGAAACGGCTTGTCACAAGTGACTGTACCCCATCAGAGACTGAAGAAGAAGGCATGCATCCAAAAGGTTTGACAGAGATGACAAGGTGGGAAATGTTCTCTTTGACAGATTCTATGAGGTGTGCTACTTCCAAATGTCCCTCTCCACCGTCACAGTCCAGTGTATAATATTCCTGTCCTAGAAGAGCCAGTTTATCCATGTCAGGTATCTCATAGTCATGTAATCCTATTACTTTTGCATAGAGGTTAAAGTGGCCTTGTATAGCTAGCTTACCGGCTTTTATGAGTACACGTGTTTTGACAGAGGAGAAGTCTACCTTTTTTGCACCTTCTACCTTTAAATGTTCTTTTTTATGTAATGCACGTTCCGCTTCCCAGAGATTTAAGAGCAAACGATTGATGATAGGCTGCGGAATACACTCTGCACCCTCAGACTCTAAAAACCTATGTAGGTTGTAGTTTCCGTCACCTTCTGTCATAGCAGCCCAAAATTCACCCATGACCATGACCTTGGCTTTAGGTTGTAAACGGTCAAGCTTTACTTTTTCTAAAACGCCACGGCATTTCCACAATGTGGTTAAGAGACTCTTTTTTTCTAAAAATGCTTCAGAAACAAGATCTTCACATTTTTTCATGGCGGTATCTACACTGCCTGTTTCCACTTCATACGGACGAATTTTATAGCCAAGTATGTTCATGATATCACCGATGATCACAGACTTGGTCAGTGTGATGAAAAACGTAGGGGTAAAGTTTAAGATCCCATCATCGATCTCATCTCCCTGAAAGATACCTTTGTCATGATCAAAAGAGGTGATCCTTAATCCTTCAAAACCGGCATCTCTTAAAGCTTTTTTGTATTCGGTGATGTACATGCCAAAACGGCAAGGCCCACACCCTCCCGCAGTAATGTAGACGTATTTTCGTACGATCTCTTCAGAGCTCAGTCCCTTTTCATCACGAAGGTTCTGTAGATATTTGACTAGGTTACCAACAGTAAAATAAGTAGGGTTACACTGGCCTCTATTCCCATAGGCTTTACCTTTTTGGAAAGATTCAAAATTGGGGTTAGGCATGGAAATATAGTTTTCACCCATAGAGCGCAAAGCAGCTTGTATAAGCTTGTCTTGTAGGATGGTTAATCCACCTGAAAGCAGGATAGTCTCTTCTTTTGATGCATACTGTATAGGTTCGTCAGGTACATCTCTCCATTGTGTTCCATTTGTATGAAGATAGGCTAAGGTCTCATTGTTCTCCTGGGATTTGATACTACTGCATTTGGCATTCATATTGTTAACTCCTCTAATTCTTGACTGTGACGTGTTTTTTGTGTATCTATCTGTTTTTTTGTCAGCGTTTTTTGATACTGGTTTAAAGTATAGGCAAAGGTTTTGACACGTATTTTGATGGAACCACCAGGTTTGTTGGCATCTATGTCATGTAGGGTGAGATGCGGCGTACGGCTTGCACCCAGAATCTTATCTATGATCGCATAGGTGGGTGCATCGTGTCCACATTTGAAACTGGAGAGGTCAAGTACGGCAAGGTTAGGATGGCGTGCTGCAAATTTGGCTGCCCAGACTTTTTGTGCAGAGTTGGTAGAAAAATTCTCTGCCCATACATCACGTATGTCATAAGGTGATTCAATATATTTAGAATCAACATCTTCTTTAAAATAATCCATCAGATACGCTTCATCTTTTGGGATGGCACGCATAGAGAGCGTTTTAAATCCTAGAGACTGAAATTCATCGAGTACTTCATGGTTGAGTCCCGGATCTGAATGGTAAGGACGGCCCAGTAGCAAGATGACTATTTCATCATTGGCAACGGCTTCATCTAAAATGGCACGTCCTTCTTTCATAATGTCCGCATCATTTTTATCTAACGCTTTCCATGCCTGGTCTACTGCCCAGTTATTTTCATCTTCTGTGATGCGCAGTTTGCTTCCCCAGGTCTGAAAAAGCTGTTTCTTCAGTAAGTCACGGTTATCAAAATTGAGTGCATCTTCTACGTAGTCTATGCTTTTCTCTTTAAATAGATCCTTCTCTTTGGTAAACGCAGAATAGACTACTTTGGGTGTACCGGAGATGATAGGACAAGAAGTTTGCCCCATGGTATGTTTGACATAGCCAGGCAGTTGAGTCACAGCAGGGAACCACATGTGATCAAAGTGCTTCTTGGCAAACTTTTTATCGTACATGAGAGAGTAGACATGAGACTGGGCTACTTTTGCTGGATAACATGAGTCTACGGAACCATATTTTGCACCCTCTAGGAACATGTCTTCATTTGAAAAACCTGAAAACTGTATGTTCATAGACCTAAGATCAAGCGCTTCGAGGTAGGTACGTAAAAATGGAGCAAGCGAGTAAATGTTCAGTACTTTTGGTATGGCTATTTTTACGTTTTGTCTATATGTTTTATTTTGTTCATTACTGACTTTAAAGTCTCTACTTACTTCTTTTCGCAGTGTTGGACCCCAGCCACCCAGTGTCACTTTAACCTGTTGTTCTTTGATCTGTGTGGAAGCAGTAGGTTTCGTTTCCAGATCATAGGTAGGAGCAAAGAGGGACATAGACTCTTTTTTTACAAGGTTAGGTGTATTTTGCTGTAAGTCTTTTCTGCTCTCTTTAAGTATTTTGAGTGCTTCGTGCGACTCTACAGTTCCTTCTTCACAGGAGAACCCTGCAATGTAACGTACGCTGTCCGAAGAAGGTGTTCGTGTGTCTATAAAGGTACGGGAACAATTGATACTGCAAAAGTGACAACGTGTGCTCTCATCGGTTTTAGATGTGTAGGTCATCTGCAGTGCTTCTTGCATACCGACAAAGGTAGCATAACCTCTTTGTTGTACCACATCTTTGGCTTCTATGGCTGCACCATAAGCACCTGCTTCTCCTGGATGAGGGTGTACATCCACTCTGGCATGAGGCACTTTGTCTTTAATGTAATCTATTTGTGCCTTGAGTGCTGCCTGATTGTATTGGGTACCGCCTTGCAATACAAAGTGATCTCCAAAAGCAGCTAAATTAGGGGCCTGGACCACATATTGCCAGACATTTTTAGGTAAGACTTTAGCGATACCGGCAAAGAGTTCTTCTTTGCTGTAGCCTTCTTTTTGAAAGTTTACTCTGTCAGTATCTAGGAATACTGCACAACCATAGTTAAAAAGTGGGGCTTGCTTGGCTTCAAATGCTGTCTCTGCATACTCTTCTACGGGTACACCAAACTGTTTTGCCATACTCTGAAGCAAAGTACCGTTACCAGCAGAGCACTGGTTGGAGAGGCGGAAGTTCTTCATCATGCCATTTTCCATAAAAAGCACTTTGATGTCCTGGCCTCCGATGTCACAGATAACGTTGATACTTTCTCCAAAGGCTTTTTGGGCACTTTTCATGTGAGCGATAGTTTCTATGATGTTCGCATCTGCATTCAGCGCACCACCCAATACATCAGCGGCATAACCTGTTACACCTAAACCTTGAATATCATAGTAGTGGTCTGGGTCTTCTGCCTGTATCTTTTGAAGTAACTCCAAAGTGTCTTCTATGGGGTTCCCTTTGGAGAGTTGATAAACTTTTAAAAGCAATGCTCCACTTTCATCACATAAGACAGCTTTAGAAGAGGTAGAACCTCCGTCTATACCTAAAAAACAGGTAGTTTTTTTTGTCAGTAAAGGAGGCACAAAATCTTTTATAGTGTAGGCATCTTTAAAGGCTTGTAGCTCTTCAGGACTGGAAACAAGTGGGGCATCGTTGTTGTCATTTTGAGTCATTCCACCGGTGTCGACAAGGGTTTTAAGCTGTATGAGTCCAGTAAATGGTTTGTCATTGTTTGCTTCACCCTCACCGAAGATGACCGCACCCAGTGCAGCATAATACTGGGCATTGTCAGGTACGATGATAAGTTCATCTATCTTATTTTTGTCGTATGCTACACTACGATCATCCCAGAGTTCAGAAATACGTATCCTCCAGCATTCTTGCAGAAATGGCAGGTACGTATTGGGCCCTCCAAGCAGTAAAACTTTAGGCATGAGGGTATTTCCTCGTGTCAGTACGGTCAGGTTTTGCATGACGATAGCATCTGCCAAAGAGTTCATGATTTCATGAGAAGGTACAGAGGTTTTGACCAGGTTCACAATGTCTGTTTCCGCGAATACCCCGCATTTTGCTGCAACATGGTGGAGTTTATCTGTTTCAAAAGTGAGTTTTTGTATATCATCACTCTCCATACCCACTTTCATGGTACATTTTTCGATGGTTGCGCCTGTACCTGAAGCACATTTGTCATTCATGGAGGTAAGAACAGACTTTTTACCATCTTCACTCTCTTTGAAGTGGATGATCTTCGCATCCTGTCCACCCAACTCTACCACGGCTCTTACATCAGGATGCATGTGTTCTACGGCAATGACAACCGCATTCACTTCCTGAACAAAACGTGCATTAATGGTTGGCGCTATACGTGATGCTCCGGAACCTGTAATATAGACTTTGTCTATTTTGTTATAAGCTTCCGGATGTGCAAGGGAGAGTTCTTCAAGGAGTCTTAAAAGGGTTGGCGCCTGTTTGGTATCATGTGCCGTATAGGCTTTTTCGACAATGTGAAAGCTTTCATCACAAAGTACGTACTTAACGGTAGTTGAACCTATGTCAATACCCAATGCGTACTTAACTATGAGAGGCTTTGTCATGTTTTGTATCCTTAGAAGCACTTTTAAATGCCCATATTATCCATACGATACCCAATATTATATAAGGTATGCTTAACATTTGCCCTGTCGTGAAAGGAAGATCAGTCGTGTATGCGGCCTGTCTTGTTTTGGTATATTCTAAAAAGAAACGTGCAGTAAATAGTGTGACTAAAAATACACCAGGGAGTATCTTTGTAGCAAAGGCAGGAGTGACTTTACGGTAGACAGCTACTAAAAGAACTAAAATGATGAGGTAGGAAAATGCTTCATAGAGCTGTACAGGATGTCTGGGGACCATGTCAACTTTTGCAAAGATGATGGCCCAGGGTTTGTCGCTTGGAAGTCCAAGTATCTCAGAGTTAAAAAGATTACCAAAACGTACGAAAGCGGCTGTCAGTGCACCGGGGATAGCCACACGAGAGAGTAACCACATATAGGGTGTGTTATGGCGTTTTGCAAATATATACAGTGCGATGAGAACTCCTGCCAGTCCACCATGACTTGCCAGTCCGCCTTTCCACACTTTGAGGATCTCTAAAGGATTGGACAAGTAATAATCAGGCTCATAAAAAAGACAATGCACCAAACGTGATCCAAGCACAGCTCCGACCATGACATAAATAAGCAGTGCATCAAGTACTGCAGGGTCTTTACCTTCTCGTTTGTATATCTTGGTTAAGATCATCAGTCCAAGAAAGAATGAACCCACAAAAAGCAGGCCATACCAACGAAGTTGTAAAGGACCTAATTCTAAGATATTTGGATTGACATTCCAGATAAAGTGTTCCATATGTTGTAAGCCTTTTTGTAATTAAGAGTATTATACTCTAATTTCTTTAATGGTATTTATGATGCATGGGAGGGGTGTACAGATGGGAGAAAGAGAAGGTCTAGCTGTTGATCTTCTCTTTGATCTCTTTGGCAATGGCAGAAATTTTAGTGATCTTCTGTGCATCACTTAAACTCTCATCTAAAAGTACTTTCACAAAAGCAGAACCAACGATAACACCATCTACACCTTTGGCTTTGTCTTTGGCTGTATTCTGATCTACACCGAATCCTACATAGACAGGGGTATCTGTGAACGCTTTGATATCTGTGATAATAGGCTGAAGGTTTTCACTCTGTCCAGAACCCGTGATACCTGCATAAGCTACAAGGTAGATGAATTTCTTCGCATCGGTGACAATTTGCTCTATACGTGCTTTACTGTCTGTAGGTGCAATGAAATCTATAAGGCTCAGGCCAGCAGCTTCTATAGCTGGTTTATATGGTCTTGCTTCTTCAAAAGGAAGGTCGGGGATGATGAAACCGTTTACGCCAGCTTTGTTTGCCTCAGTGATGAAAGTATCTAATCCTTTATGGTAAAAAGGATTGAAGTAACCCATCCATAAGGTATCTATATGAGGAGCTATCTTTGCAGAAGCTTCAAACAAATGGTCAAGTTTAAAACCGTTTTCCAAGGCTTTCAGGTTTGCTTTTTCTATGACGGGACCATCGGCAACAGGATCAGAAAAAGGCATACCAAGTTCAAGTGTATCCACACCTGCTTCAGCTAAAGCCAAGGCAGCATCAACTGTAAACTCCAATGAAGGGAAACCGGTAGTAATATATGCAACTAAATTTTTACGATTCGGCATTTAGTGCCTCCCTGCATTCAATTTTAATTTTTATCAATATGGACTCTTTTATGACAATATGTAATATATTTTTGTTATTATACATTTTTTAGATAAAATGAGACACGTTAAGGAGAGAAGAGAGTTTTCTTCTCTTTAGTGTCGGAACCGAAGCGGTCGTAGTGAAGTAAAGCCGTGTAGAAAATACC
>NZ_JBFFOH010000113.1:0-8046 GCF_041562805.1 Sulfurovum sp.
GTGACTTTTGATTATCCTTTTGATGAGAAGGTTCGTGTCTATCGTATCGCTGATAAAATGTTTGCTTTGACCTCAGAAGATAGACCTATATCTGTTAATCTTAAATGTGATCCTATCTATGCCTTGGAGTTACGGTCTCTTTATGAAGGGATCATCGCAGGGTATCATATGAATAAAAAGCATTGGAATACTGTTACGGTAGAGGATTCAGATGTAGATGATGAAACTGTAGAAGAACTGATAGCCCACTCTTATGATCTCGTGTATGAGAAATTGACAAAGAAACAAAAAGCATTATTGGGGTAAAGATGAATACAATAAGCATACAATATATAAACACACCGGTTGGAGAGATGATATTAGGCGCATATGACAACAAACTCTGTATGCTGGACTGGCGATACCGAAAGAATAGAACAACTGTAGACAATAGATTACAAAAGGGTCTTTCTGCGACTTATGTAGAAGAAGAGACTCCTGTGTTGACATTGGCTAAGGAAGAAGTTGAAGCATATTTTAAGGGCTTACGTAAAACATTTGATGTTCCTTTGTTGATGGTGGGTACAGAATTTCAAAAGTCTGTTTGGCAGGCACTTCTAAAATTACCTTTTGGTACAACAGCCTCATATTTGGATCTTGCTAAAGGGCTAAACAATGAAACGGCTGTGCGAGCCGTAGCCTCTGCTGTGGGTGCCAATGCCATTTCTGTTTTGATTCCCTGTCATCGTATCATGGGTTCTGATGGTTCTTTAACTGGCTATGCCGGAGGGTTGGATGCAAAGAAAGAGTTGTTGGAAATAGAAAATAACTTGTTTACGATATAATCATTCCAACGATACAAAGGATACAAAATGGATGAAAAAAGAAGATTACATATACATATCTCAGTGGATGATATAGAAGAGAGCATTGCTTTTTATAATGTACAGTTTGGTACGGAAGCAACAAAAGTAAAAGAAGATTATGCACAATGGTTAGTGGATGATCTATCACTTAATTTTGCCATATCTACAAGAGGACATGAAAAAGGACTCAATCATTTAGGTATCCAGTATGAGAGTGATGAATCATTGCTTGGAGCGCAAAATGAATTTGAGGCAAAAGGTATCAAAGGAAAAGTAGAAGAGGGTGCTATCTGTTGTTATAAAGAGTCAAACAAGTATTGGGTTACAGATCCTACCGGTTTAATTTGGGAGAATTATCATTCTATGGATGATATAGAAATCTTTGGTATAGATACAAAAGATACGCAAGACGGGTGCTGCGTTCCATCGTTTGGTAAATTTTCTGAGACACCTTCATGTACACCAACAAAGAGTGAAGAGAGTTGTTGTTCATCTGAATCAAATGACAGTTGTTCATAAAATATTTAGAAAGTATGTAACAATGGAAAAGAAAAACTTTTTTGAATCAATATATGAAAATGCAGACCATGAAGACCTGGCTACTATACCATGGGCGACACTAGCACCTAATGTGTACCTGGAAAAACATTTGAGTCAACATGATGTTGTCTCAGGTAAAAAAGCGCTGGTCATCGGGTGTGGTTTAGGTGATGATGCACTGATCCTGGAAAAGCATGGTTATGAAGTAGAAGCCATAGACATCTCTCCTTCAGCTATTGCGTTAGCTAAAAAAAGACATCCTGAAAGTAAGGTTGATTTTCATGTAGGTGACATCTATAATATGCCTGAATCTTCTATCGGAAAATATGACTTTGTCTATGAAGGACTTACGATCCAGTCTTTACCTCCTGAAGACAGAGAAACACTTGTGTCTATCATTGTTTCTCTTGTGGCTAAAGAGGGAGAGTTGTTAGTCTATGCGAATACACAGGATGATGAAGACAGTTATGGCGGACCGCCATGGCCACTCTATGACAATGAGTTTAAACTTTTTGAACAAGAGGGTCTTGTAAAAGTTCATGAAGAGAAAGCGGATATCAATAAGCCTATAGCACCGTATCACTGTTGTGTTTTGTATAGGAAATAGGACACACAATGTCAATCCAGAAACTCATCTTCATTATACTGGTTGGGATACTGAGTTTTACGGGATTTAGTGCCACAAAATTATATGATGTTGCCATGTCATATGAACGCTATAGTGCAGGGTTGGAGACAAAGTCCATTACTTTGGACTTTGGTGAGATCGTTTATGCTGAGAATGATGTAAAGAGTGATGTAACACTGGTATTGGTCCATGGATTTGGTGGAAATAAGGACACATGGAATTGGGTTGTGCCTGCATGGAATGAGAAATACCATATCATTGTGATAGACATGCCTGGGCATGGGGACAGTGTTTCAAAGAAGACCTTAAGTTACACGATGACAGATCAGGCAGAAAGGTTACATACTTTCTTAGAAGCTAAAAATATCAAGCAATTGTATCTGTTTGGTCATTCCATGGGTGGAGCCATTACCGTGCGTTATGCACTTAACCATAGCGAAAATGTAAATGCGCTTATACTTATAGACTCTATGGGAATGGTACAAACGAAAAGTGACGGAGTCAAACTGGTAGAGAGATCCGAGAAAAACCCACTCTATGATGTCTGTACGAGAGAAAGACTGGAAACACTTTTAAACTATTCCATGTATAAGCCTCCGTATATTCCAGACATTGTCAAAGACGCGCTTCTTCAGCAGAAATGTTCAAGACGTGATTTAGAAAAAGTGATGTATGAGGACATGTATAAAGATGTGAATGTGAGTGCTGAGGCAAAAAATATTGATATACCTACACTTATCTTATGGGGAGAAAAGGACAGGATGACACATGTAGATGATGCAGCTCTCTTTCATAAAACGATTAAAGGAAGCAAAATGGTCATATTGAAAGAAATAGGACATGTGCCTATACTTGAAGATCCTGAACAAACGGCTGATGAGGTGGATAAGTTTATCAAACAAATAGATAAATAATGAAATGATATGTCATTCTTCTGACATTAGTGATAAAAGATAATCCGTGCCAAACATAAAAGAAGTAGAACTTACCGTCAAAATATCAAAGGTTTATATTTAAAACAATAGTCTTAGATATTAACCCCATAAGCTATAATACTGCCATGAAACAAAACACAGCACTAGACATATTAAAATCAGGAAAAAATGTATTTATCACTGGTTCGGCGGGGACGGGGAAGACCTATCTTCTCAACCTCTATACACAGTACTTAAAAGAGCGTAGGGTGTACCCGACTATCGTGGCACCTACTGGTATAGCTGCGTCACATTTGGGCGGGCAAACGATACATTCATTTTTTGCGTTGGGTATACGTGATAGCATAGATGAAGGCTATGTAGATTTTTTGTTAGACAAGAAGTACCTGAAATCTCGTTTTTCCAAACTCAAACTTCTCATCATAGATGAAGTCTCTATGATCTCACCAGAGATCTTTTCTTCTATGGATCTGATACTGCGTGGTTTTAAGGGTACAGATGCTCCTTTTGGTGGGGTACAAGTAGTGATAAGTGGAGATTTCTTTCAATTACCTCCAGTTTCTAAAGTACCCAAAGAGAAGCGTTTCGCATGGCAGTCTTCTGCATGGAAGGCACTTGACTTACATACCTGTTACCTGGAAGAGAAATTTAGACAAGATGACGACAGACTCATACAAATACTCGATGACATACGTTCGGGTAACATATCAGCCTCATCTGAAGACCTACTGGCCAGCAGGCACGAAAAAGAACTCAGTATTGCCACCCCTACCAAACTCTATACGCACAATGTTGATGTAGACCGCATAAACCTGGATGAGTTGGATAAACTTGAGGGTGAGACTAAACGTTTTGTTTATGAGTCAAAAGGGAGCGAAAAGAACATAGAGAAGATCTTTAAATCTTCTTTAGTCTTGGAAGAGTTGGCGCTTAAAAAAGGTGCAGTTGTTATCTTCATAAAAAACAATGTAGAAGCAGGGTATGTGAACGGTACCACTGGAACAGTACTCAGTTTCAGTCCCATTGATAATATGCCTATAGTGCGAACTACAGAGGGGAAAAAGATAAAGTTAGAACCCGAAGACTGGTCAATTGAAAATGATAGTGGCAAGGTTACAGCGACCGTCTCACAAGTACCCTTGCGTTTGGCATGGGCGATTACCATACATAAGTCACAAGGTATGACACTGGACGCAGCAGAGATAGACTTGAGCAAAACCTTTGAGACAGGGCAGGGATATGTGGCACTTTCGCGTATAAAAAACATTGAAGGCTTACGTTTGATGGGGTTAAACCCTATGGCCTTGCGTGTAGACCCTCTCATTTTGCATATAGATGAGCGGATTAAAATGGCATCTTTGAGGGCTAGTGATAGCATAGAAGCATTGACAAAAGAGAGCTTAGAAAATCTTTTTGAAAGCCATATCTCACATCTTGGTGGCACAGTAAGTAAAGAGAAGATAGACGAAGAGATACAAAACATCAAAGAGGGTAAACCCTCACACTCTACTTATGTCACACCTACTTACATGAAGACAAAACGCCTCATAGAAAAATCAGACACGCTTGTGAAACTAGCTATTAACAGAGGCTTAGGAAAAAGTACCATTGTGCAGCATCTCTCGCGTATAAAAGAAGAAGTCCCTGAGATAGACTTAGCGAAGTACAAACCCAAAGATGAGATCTTTGAACGTGTAGATGATGCAGTGTTAAAGCTAAAAACCAAGAACATTAAAGAGAACTTTGCTGAAGATGGTACGTTGAGACTCAAGTCTGTATATGAAGCTTTGAATGGAGAAGTGAGTTATGATGAGTTACGGGTTTGTATGTTGTTTTTAACATAAGGCTGGGATGATGACTTTTTCAGAACAGATATTGGACTTTTATTTTTCGATGCCAAGATCTTTGCCTTTGCCTAACGGGGTAGAGACCATTTATCCATTTGACAATGAAGAAACACAAAGAGTTATGCAGACATTTTTTAACAAATACTATAATGACACTAAACCTCGCACTTACCTCATAGGTATAAACCCTGGTAGGCTGGGCTCTGGCATTACGGGTATAGGTTTTGCAGACGGGTATCATTTGGAAGAGTATTGTGATATAGCTAACAGTTTTGACAAACGTGTAGAGATATCTGCTGCGTTCATGTTTGAAGTGATGGAAGCGTATGGTGGTCTTGAGACGTTTTATAAAGATTTTTTCTTTACGACAGTCATGCCGCTTGGACTTCTGAAAAATAATAAAAACTATAATTATTATGATGACTTGGAAACACAAAGCGCTTTAGAACCTTTTATAGAAGAGACACTCCTCCAACAAATGTCATTCCCTCAAGCCAAGCCCAATATCATCTGTGTAGGGCAAGGTAAAAATTTCAAATACCTCAAAGCCTTTAATGATAAACATAAATGTTTTGAGAGTATAGAAGTTGTCCCTCATCCTCGCTGGGTGATGCAGTATAGACGTAAGGAGAAGCAGAAGTATATAGATGCTTATTTGGAGATTTTTAAGAGGGTATTGGATTAAGCAACGGTTAATTTAACTGACTACCTATACATTCCACAGTGACATAGTAAAATATTTTATGCTACAATCTTAAATATTATGAGGGTTGGGAGAGTGAATGCAATTAATCTTTATCGTTATCTTGGGTGCTGTGCTTGGCTTTCTTTATGGTTATAACACTGATGGATTTATATTTAGTACAAAGATATGTCTTTTTGCAGGGTTAACCCTTATCATGCCATCACTTTTTAAATTTGAATTGGCGCATGTGAAGTTGGTGTGGGAACACAAGGCGGTGCTGCTGAAAGGTTTTTTTGTTAACTATCTGATACTGCCGTTCTTTGCAGTTGTGATTGGTCTTTTGACGAACAATTTTGGTATTACTTCCGGGTTGTTTTTGATCGCGGTATTGTCTGGTGGAGGCATGGTGATGCACTGGATAAAGCGGTCTGGGGCAGACACGTCTTTTGGCTTTCTACTACTCTTTATCAATCTCATTTTTATCTCACTTTCACTACTGATGCTACATTTGTTTGCTACCTATAGTGCAGGGTATTTTGGCGTCACCTATGACGACAAGATAAGCATTAGCAGGTTTTCAGGAGCTGTGATCGAGCTTTTGATCGTCATTCCGTTTATTGCGAGTAGAGTAGTACGTTACATCACGCCGTTACTGACAGTGATACAAAACTATCGTAAGTACATCAGTCATATTAGTATTTTCATCATATTGTTTTACCTCTTTGGACTGCAAAGTTCTCAACTTCTTGTAGATGTTTACGACTTTGAACCAGAACTTTTTTACATTTCATTCATAGCGGTCTTTGTATTTTATATGCTGACATTTTTTGTCTCAAAACTGGTATATAACCTTGAATCACCTCAGGAGAGAGCAGCATTTTGGCACTCTGTGACACGGTACCTAACCCTTGCCCTGGTCATTTCAACTTTTTCTGCGAGTACCTTTGGTGTTTCTATGTTACTGCCTATCATGTTCGCCTATGTGGTGCAGATACCTTTATCTGTAGTGATCCATAAAAAGTATATGCCCCAAGCATCTGAGAACGCTTAACCCTCTACATTAAGGTGGAAACTGTCTCCACCTTTTTTATACCAACCACTTCTCCCCATCAAAAACAACATTATCATCTATGCTAAACGAGTTTGTATCTATCATCACGTCTATGTGAAATCTACCGCTATTTCTTCCAAAACCTTCTTTGCCATAGATACCATGTTTCGCACCTAAAGAGAGGTGCAGACCGCACATGCGTTCAAAAGTCCCCATGTCTGAAACAAAATGCTCTTTGCTAAATGCACGGTTGAGTCCAAGTCCTAATTCGCGTACCCAGATCACATCTTCTTCTTCTCTTATGAGATCTAACACTGCTTCAAATTCTGCTGTGGTGTTTTCTGTTCTGACAAGTTGACCGTTTTCTATGACTATGGTGATGGATTGTTCTGGGATGTTTACGTTGTACTCGATGTCACCAAATGCCATGACCTTTGTTTTGCCATTTAAAGATGTTAACTCTTTAAGTTCTGTAAATACTTCTCCGATGGGGAACTGTCCACCTATGTTTTTCATCTCTGTATAGTCACCAATGTTTAGTTTTGCATCTTCAAAAGCACCAGGATAGATGAGCTTTTCATCTCCGCTATGCACAACTGCACCCGAAGCAGTGTTTATCATCTCTTTTAGTGTATGTCCCATATGATGATAATACTGCTTGTCATAAGCTAGAGCATTCACATAGTTTTGCACTTCATTATCTCTATGCATTCTGTCTAGATGGGGGTGTTCAACAACTTTTATGTGCTTTTTAAACAGTTCAATACGTATGCGAAAAGCAGACAAGCGAAAACTCGTAGACTGTATAAGTGCCACAAAATCACCACTTTCAAGCACTTCCATCTGTGACATGATGTCGTCTTTGTCTGTGTCGTGAAAATTGATAAACACTCCGTTTGGCAATGCTATACGATACGCCTCTGTAAGTAGTATGGCAAGAGGAGAATTTAGATCGTAAATGACCAATGACATAGTCCCTTCATCGTGCGCAAAAATATCACGGAGTGTATCGGTTAGGTTTTGGGAGGCGTGATGCACTAAAGTGGTTGACATGGACACTCTTTTTGTTGGGATGGTTGCCTTCATATTACATTAATTATGCTTCGACACACCATTTGGCTTAACTTAGTGCCCATCGTCCTGAGGGGGAATGCATATCATAAGCTATAGAGTATATAGAATTACAGATGTGAAAATAAGGGGCTCTAGTTACGCTCCCGTCAAGATGATGGGAGTGAGAAAAAAATTATGCTTCTTTATCTTTTTTGATTTTATTTTTACGGTGTCGAGGTTTTTTTGTTTTGTCTTTTTTGCTACGCACTGACTGATTAGGCTTATCTGAAGCGACAAAACCTTCTACTGTTTTTTCTTCTATTTCTTTTTTCATATTGTCTTCTATTTCACTAAGTAACGGCTCATCTTTAGGACTTACAAGCGAAATAGCCACACCCAGCTCTTTCATCAAGGCTAAATGATTATGATAATCCTGTGGAATTTCTGGTAAATCATAAGAAA
>NZ_JBFFOH010000114.1:0-8004 GCF_041562805.1 Sulfurovum sp.
AATTTCCCTCATATCAAGGGTAAAGAAAATCGCTATACCCTACTATTTAATGATGTGATGATCATCACTGCAAGGCTTATGGCACAGTGGATGTCTGTAGGTTTTAACCATGGTGTGATGAACACTGACAATATGTCTATTGCAGGGCTGACGATAGATTATGGTCCTTATGCCTTTTTAGATGATTTCCGTCATGACAATATATGTAACCATACCGATCAACATGGACGTTATAGTTTTGCGAATCAACCACAAGTAGCCAAGTGGAATCTCCGTTCACTTATGAAGGCACTAAGCCCTTTAACAACTATAGAGAAGATGGAAAAGAACTTAGCGATGTATGATAAGATCTATATGCGCTATTTTCACTACTATATGTGTAAAAAGCTTGGACTTCCAGGGACTATAGAGGGTGATCCTGAGCTCATTGATGACATGTTGGATATGCTGGAAAGGTTACGTGTGGATTATACGCTCTTTCTTAGAACACTGAGTCACTATGAAGGAGACAGAACCGCACTGTTAAGTACTGGGTTTTATCATGAGCCTATGAATGCATGGCTAGATAGATATGATGAACGTATTAAAACCATAGATACAGAAGTAAGAAAAGAGCAAATGTTGGCAGCCAATCCAAAGTATGTTTTAAAGAACTACATGCTTCAAGAAGCTATAGATGCAGCCGAGAAAGGTGACTTCTCTCTCGTGGATGATCTGTTTAAAATTGCTCAAAATCCGTTTGATGAACATCCTGAGTTTGAAAAATGGGCAGGGGCAACACCTGATGCGTTTAAAAATCAGAAGCTGAGTTGTAGTTCCTAATCGTTATAATTTCAAAAATGATTAAGGATAATGTATGACGTTGGAAGAACTACAAAATACCATAAGAACTGAAGTAGGGGTATTACTTTACTTCTCTGGAGAACACTGTAATGTATGTCATGCATTAAGACCTAAATTCAAAGAAGTGTTTGATGCGAACTTTCCACAGCTTAAGCAGATCTATCTTGATGCACATGAAAACGCGGAGATCTCTGCTCAATTTCAAGTCTTTTCAGTACCAACGATGATCGTGTTTATGGATGGACGTGAGTTTGCGAGAGAAGGACGTACAGTGAGTTTACATCAGTTAACTGAAAAGTTGAAACGTCCCTATGGAATGATGACAGAGTAATTTTTTTAATTTATCTAAATTCCACTCAGCTTGATTGAGGCGTTGTTTTTCTCTTCATTTTTTTAGAAAAAACGAAGCAAAAAAGCGTCATGGCTCTCGAATCGCTCCACTTTCAAGGGCGTTCGCCATGACAAAGGCACGCGTTGCGTGATTAAACTAGGAAGAGCATTAGTATCACTTACGATACCTTTTATAAATCGCACAAAAATATTACTTCTTTGTCATGATAGAGATATTTTCAAAGCCTTTGTCTTTAAGAATCTCTATAATACTTACAAAGTACTCAAATGCAGAAGCTTTATCCATATGTAAAGAAATTATATCTTTTTTAGGATCAAGTTGCATAAGCTTCTCTCTTATAAGGTCAATAGTCAATGCATCTTTGTTATAAAAGAATTTACCCTCTTTATCTATAGAAATATGTATACTTTTTTTCTCTTCACTCTTTTTTGAGCTCGCAGTTGGCAGATCAACTTTTATCGTCTGATTTTTTACAAATGTGGATGTGGCCAGTATGATAACCAGCAGTACCAGAACGATATCGATGAATGGTACAACATTCATCTTGTCAAAGCGTTCACGTCTCATACTTACTTTTCATCCTGAAGTATTTCCCACTTTACCAGAAGCGTATCTACTCTTGTAAGCAGTGCATTGTAAAGTACAGTCGCTGGGATAGCCACTACCAGACCGGCTGCTGTGGCTTTAAGTGCAAGAGCCAGGTGTTTCATGATCTCACCAGGGTCTATCGTATCTTGCTGGTCCCCAATGATGTAAAAGGTAAGGATAATTGCAAGTACTGTACCAAGCAAGCCAATATACGGTGCATTTGATCCTATAGATGCGATCGTTGCAAGACGTTTAGAAAGGTCAAGTTCAAGTGCTTGTTTATGTTTATAGTCTTCTAATCTTACTGCACGGTAGAAAAGTACTCTCTCTATCGCATATGCAAAGGTGATAAAACTCAAGAAAAAGAGTAAACCTATTACCCCATAATCCACGACATCTTTTATTTGTTCAATTGGCACTATTTTTCCTTGATAATATAATTTATCATGCATTATATAGAAATAGTGTTAAATTCATGTTAAATCCATTTTAAGATACCTAGCTTCGATTTTAAGCCGTTTTAAGACTTTTTATTAAGGCGATGTTAGATACAATGAAGGCAATTTTTACACAATAAGGAAATGCATGAGCGATCTGTTTGACGAGAACCAAAATACCGGACAAGTGTTAATCGAAGATAGTATGAAGGCAAGTTACCTTGACTACTCAATGAGTGTCATCGTAGGTAGGGCATTGCCAGATGCAAGAGACGGGTTAAAACCTGTACATAGAAGAATCCTTTATGCGATGAACGATCTTCATCTCGCACACAGAAGTCCTTATAAAAAATCCGCACGTATCGTCGGTGATGTTATCGGTAAGTATCACCCGCATGGTGACAACTCTGTTTATGATGCACTTGTACGTATGGCACAAGACTTTTCCATGCAGGCACCGCTTGTTGATGGTCAGGGAAACTTTGGTTCTGTCGATGGTGATAACGCTGCAGCGATGAGATATACCGAAGCACGTATGACAAAGATAGCAGAAGAACTTCTGAGTGATCTAGACAAGGATACTGTAGACTTTACACCAAACTACGATGACTCTATGCAAGAGCCCGATGTACTCCCGGCACGTGTACCAAACCTTCTGCTTAACGGTTCAAGCGGTATTGCGGTTGGTATGGCTACAAATATTCCTCCTCATAGACTTGATGAAATCGTTCAAGCACACATTCATCGTATTGACAATCCGGATTCAACGATTGAAGATATGATGAAGATCGTGCATGGTCCTGATTTTCCAACAGGTGGTATCATCTTTGGCCGTAAGGGTATCACAGATGCATATACGACAGGACGCGGACGTATCAAAGTACGTGCAAAGACGCACATTGAACAAAAAGGTTCTAAAGAGATCATCATCATTGATGAACTTCCTTTCCAGGTCAATAAGTCTAGACTTATAGAGAACATTGCACAACTTGTACGTGATAAACATATAGAAGGTATCTCTGAGCTTCGTGATGAATCAGACAGAGAAGGTATCCGTGTGGTTATCGAGCTTAAGCGTGATGCGATGTCTGAGATAGTCCTTAACAACCTTTTCAAAAGTACACAGATGCAAGTGACGTTTGGTATCATCATGCTTGCGATCGTGAATAAGGAACCAAAAGTATTTAAACTTATGGAACTTTTTGATCTTTTCTTGAAACACAGAAAAACGGTTGTGATCAGAAGAACGATCTTCGAACTTGAAAAAGCAAGAGCAAGAGCGCACATCTTAGAAGGTCTCAAGATCGCGGTAGATAATATTGATGAGGTAATAAAGATCATCCGTGCATCTGCAGATGATGTTGAGGCAAGAGAAAATCTCATGTCTCGTTTCAAACTTTCAGAGATTCAGGCAAAAGCTATCATGGAGATGAGACTTAGACGTCTTACAGGTCTTGAGATAGAAAAAATTGAAAGTGAACTTGCTGAACTTCTTAGACTCATCGCAGAACTTGAAGGCATCTTGAAAAGTGAAGATAAGATCAACGTGATCATCCGTGAAGAACTTGTAGAAGTACGTGATAAGTATACAACACCACGTCGTACAGAGATTGTAGATGATTATGATGATATAGATATCGAAGACCTTATTCCTAATGAGCCAATGGTTGTGACGATCACACACCGTGGTTACATCAAACGTGTACCGGTCAAGCAGTATGAAAAACAACATCGTGGTGGTAAAGGTAAGATAGCCGTTACGACATACGATGATGATTTCATCGAAAAGTTCTTTACGTCAAATACACATGATACACTCATGTTCGTAACAGACAGAGGACAACTCTACTGGCTCAAAGTGTATCGTATCCCTGAGGGATCTCGTACGGCTAAAGGTAAGGCGGTTGTAAACCTTATTAACCTTCAGCAGGATGAGAAGATCATGGCGATCATTCCGACCACTGACTTTGAAGCGGATAAAGGACTTGTGTTCTTTACTCAAAATGGTATCGTGAAGAGAACAAACCTTTCTGAGTACTCAAATATCAGATCTAATGGTGTAAGAGCGATCAACCTTGATGAAGATGATGCTTTAGTAGAAGCTAAGATCGTTAAGCCAGATACGAAATGGCTCTTTGTTGCAACGAAAAAAGGTCTATGTATCAGATTTAAAGTAGAAGATGCAAGAGAGATAGGTAGAGTGGCACGTGGTGTGACTGCGATCAAGTTTAAAATCGAAGGTGACTACGTGTGTGGAGGAATCACCATCGAAAATGAAGAAGATGAATTGCTTATGATGAGTGAAAAAGGTCTTGGTAAACGTACAACTGCAAGTGAATACCGTGAACAAAACCGTGCAGGTAAAGGAGTTATCTCTATGAAACTCACACCTAAGACCGGTGATGTTGTAGGTGTAGTATTTGTAGAAGAAGACAAAGACTTGATGTGTTTAACAAGTATCGGTAAGATGATACGTGTAGATATGGAAACCATCCGTAAAGCAGGACGTAATACTTCAGGTGTGAAGATCGTTAGCGTTGAGGCAAAAGACAAAGTTGTAAGTATTGCAAAATGTCAAAAAGAAGAGACACCGGATGAAGAAAACGGTGAAGAAACAGATAATACATTAGGATTAGAATAACGTGAATAAATATAACGTAGCAGTAGTTGGTGCAAGTGGCGCGGTAGGTGAAGAGCTTTTTAGAGTTTTGGAAGAGCTAGACTTTCCTGTAGGAAATCTTTTACCTTTGGCAAGTGCAAAATCTGCAGGTGATCCTATTGAGTTTAAAGGGTCTGTCTACAAGATAGAAGAGCTGACTGAAGAAGTTTTTGAAGGTAGAGATATTGACATTGCATTCTTTTCAGCAGGTGGAAGCATTTCTGCACACTATGCAAAGTATGCAGTAGAATCCGGAGCAGTGGTCATAGACAACACGTCTCACTTCAGAATGGATCCAACGGTGCCACTTGTGGTACCTGAAGTAAATCCTGAAGACATCGCACTCTGGGAAGAGTCAGGGGTGATCGCTAATCCTAACTGTTCTACTATCCAGATGGTACAACTTCTTAAACCTCTTCATGACCTATATGGTATTAAAAGAGTAGATGTAAGTACGTACCAGGCAGTGAGTGGAGCAGGAAAAGCAGGGATGGAAGAACTTGTGACACAGATGCAAGCCTTCTTCAACTTTACACTTGATGAAGCAAAAGTAGAAGCTTTTGCACACCGTATAGCACTGAATGTCATTCCACATATTGATGTACCGCAGGAAAATGGTTACACCAAAGAAGAGATGAAAATGGTAAACGAGACCAATAAGATCATGCACAGTGATTTTGCAGTCTCTGCGACATGTGTACGTGTACCGGTTCTAAGAAGCCATTCTGAGTCTATTACGATCACATTTGAAAATGATGTAGATGTAAATGTAGATAAAGCAAGAGAAGTACTGGATAATTTTGAAAATGTGACTGTTATAGATGATATGTCGAAAAATGAATACCCTATGCCTTTGACTGCAACGGATACAGATGAGACATATGTTGGGCGTATCAGAAAAGATATCTATGCCAAAAATATCATACACCTTTGGGGTGTAGCAGATCAAGTAAGAGTAGGAGCAGCTACAAATGCAGTACGTATTGCTCTAAAATGGATCAAATTAGAGGAAAATGCTTAATGTTAGAAAGATTATTTGAAAGTACTTTATGGAATTCTAGATTTATTGTGATATTAGCGGTAGTATTTGGTCTTATTGGTGCTGTAATACTTTTTGCAGTTGCAAGTATTGATATCATAGTAACTGCTAAGTATGTTGTAGCAACATACTTATCTGGAACGCATCCGGAAAATTTCCACCAGGATGTAATCGGTGGAATCATTGGGGCAGTTGACTTATACCTTATCGGTGTTGTAATGCTACTTTTTGCATTTGGTTTATATGAACTTTTCATATCAGAGATAGATGTAGCTAAAGAATCAGAACATGATGAAACACAACTTTTGGCAATTCATTCACTAGACCAGCTTAAAGATAAAATTTCAAAAGTTATTGTTATGGTTTTAGTTGTAGGATTTTTTCAAAAAGTCGGTTATACTCAATATAGTGGCGCGCTAGATATGTTATATCTTGCACTCTCTATCACTGCTGTTTCAGTTGGGTTATATTTTTTAGGAAAAGTAGGTAAATAATGAGTAAAATATTTGTAGATGCATGTCTTGGAAAAGAGACACCATACACACCAGTATGGATGATGAGGCAAGCAGGCCGTTATTTGCCTGAATATATGGCAGTACGTGCTGAAGCAGGAAACTTCCTTAACTTGTGTCATGATCCTAAAAAAGCAGCAGAAGTAACGATCCAGCCATTGGACATCGTCGGTGTAGATGCCGCGATCTTGTTCTCAGACATTCTTGTTATCCCAGATGAAATGGGTATGGACTTGAGTTTTGTGAAAGGTGAAGGACCAAAGTTTTCTGACCCGTTAACGTCACAGGAAGACTTGGACAGACTTATCGGTGGTGATGAAGCTGCAAGTAAACTCACTTATGTTTTTGATACGATCAAACTCTTAAGAGAGCAATTGGATGAAAGAGGCGATGAGATAGCACTTATTGGTTTTACAGGTGCTCCATGGACATTAGCAACCTATATGATAGAAGGGCAGGGAACAAAGACCTATAACATTTGTAAAAAGATGATGTACTCAAACCCTGAACTTCTCCATAACATTCTTGCTAAAGTGACTGAAGTGGTTAAGCTGTACATGGAAAAACAGATCCAGGCAGGTATAGACGTAGTACAGATCTTTGACTCATGGGCAGCAGCGATAGAACCAGATAACTATGATGAGTTCTCATGGAAGTATATGGTTGAGATAGCAGACTACCTTAAATCAAAGTATCCTGATACTCCTATCATCATGTTCCCTAAAGGTGTATCACCATTTATAGAACGTGGTGGTGTGTATGGTAACTTCGATGTATTTGGTGTAGACTGGGGAACATCTATGGCTATGGCTAAAGAGAAACTTGGTGACAGATATGTACTTCAAGGAAACATGGAGCCATGTAGACTCTATTCTAAGGAAGCAACAACAGAATCTGTAGAAGCTATCCAGAAGATCATGGGGACACAAAGACATATCTTTAACCTCGGGCACGGGATCCTTCCTGATGTGCCTGTAGAAAATGCAAAACACTTTGTAAGTGAATGTCAGAGGGTAAGTAAAAAATAACCCCTGAAAGGGCATTATGAACAGAGAACATTATCACATTGCAGTAGAAGAATGTGAACTTGGGATAGTAGGACATAAGGTTTTTGTACGTCTGAAAGATATCCCGATGTATCTCTCTAAACATACAAAAGACAGTATACGAAACCGCTACAGCCACTCCATCGAAGTAGGGTTAAGCACAGAGTATATGCTCAATCATCTCAGTGCACAATTGGGAGATGATGTTGACCTGAATTTTTTCAAGATAGGAAAGATCGTAGGTCTTCTACATGACATTGGACATACGGCATTCAGCCATGATGGTGAGACTATCTTAGACAAGATGCTTCAAAAAGCCTCTGCATCATTCGTAAATCCTCTCAGATTCAACGCAAACCTCAATAACTTTAGACGTATTCTCAAGTATGAATTCTACGATAACTTACCAGAAGATGTGAGACAGTATGCCTTTGCTTCTTTGGTGAAACGTGCAAGTGAACTCGACGAATACCCTGAATACCTCTATCTAAAGTCATATATTAAAGATGCCATTGAACTGGAAGAAAA
>NZ_JBFFOH010000115.1:0-8002 GCF_041562805.1 Sulfurovum sp.
AGTGCTTTGGAAAGTGTGTGTAAAAAATACACATTTTCTAAATTGATGTGTTTATATTGGTAACACAAATCTTTTTGTTGCAAAAAACTGCGATATAATCATAAAACTTAAAATTCAGGAGATATTATGGCTTTTTTAGAAGACTATAAAGCACACGTTGCAGAGCGTGAAACTCTAGGCGTTCCACCACTTCCACTTTCAGCTGAACAAACAGCAGCATTGATCGAATTGATCAAAGCAGGCTGTACAGATGAATTGTTAGATCTTTTAACGAACCGTGTTGCACCGGGTGTTGATGACGCGGCATATGTAAAGGCTGCGTTTTTAAATGATGTAGCTGCTGAGAACGTGACCGTTGACGGTATTTCTCCTGAAAAAGCTGTAGAGATCATGGGTATGATGCTTGGCGGTTACAATGTCAAGCCAATGGTTGACTCGTTGACTTCTGCTAACACTAAAGTTGTCGAAGCGGCTAAAGAGGCCCTTAAACACACCTTGCTTGTATACGATGCATTCAATGATGTTGAAGAACTTCACAAAGCTGGTAATGCTGCGGCAACTGAAGTTATGACGTCTTGGGCAAATGCCGAGTGGTTTACATCTAAGCCGGCACTTGCAGAAGAGATCACGATCACTGTTTACAAAGTACCGGGTGAAACTAATACTGATGACCTTTCTCCGGCTTCTGAGGCATTTACGCGTTCAGATATTCCTTTACACGCCAACTCGATGCTTCAATCGAAGATGGAAGACCCGATCAACACGATCAAGTCTCTTAAAGAAAAAGGCAACCCGATCGCTTACGTAGGTGATGTTGTCGGTACAGGTTCAAGCCGTAAGTCAGGTGTTAACTCTGTTCAGTGGCACATGGGTGAAGATATTCCTGGTGTTCCAAACAAGCGTACAGGCGGTGTTGTCATCGGTGGTATTATCGCTCCGATCTTCTTCGCTACATGTGAGGATTCAGGTGCATTGCCATTAGAGATGGATGTATCTGGTATGGAGACTGGTGACGTTGTTACTATCTACCCGTACAAAGGCGAAGCACACAAAGACGGTGCATGCGTTGCAACATTCAAGCTAAACCCGAACACTATTACTGACGAAGTGCGTGCAGGTGGACGTATTCCGTTGATCATCGGTCGTGGTCTAACGTCTAAAGCACGCGGCGTCCTTGGCATGGGTGCAACAGATGTATTCCTAACGGCTGAGCAGCCTGCCGATACAGGCAAGGGTTATACTCTTGCTCAGAAAATGGTTGGTAAAGCATGTGGTATGGACGGTGTACGTCCTGGTATGTATGTTGAACCGGTTACAACAACTGTCGGTTCTCAAGATACAACAGGTCCAATGACACGTGACGAGATCAAAGAACTTGCGGCACTTGGTTTCTCTGCAGACCTTGTAATGCAGTCTTTCTGTCACACAGCGGCATATCCAAAGCCGTCTGACGTAGTAATGCACCACACGCTTCCTGACTTTATCTCTAACCGTTCAGGTGTTGCGCTTCGCCCGGGTGATGGTGTTATCCACTCATGGTTGAACCGTTTGACACTTCCGGATACAGTCGGTACAGGTGCGGATTCACATACACGTTTCCCGATCGGTATCTCTTTCCCTGGTGGTTCGGGTATTGTTGCTTTCGCTGCTGTTACAGGTTCTATGCCGTTAACTATGCCGGAGTCTGTACTTGTACGTTTTAAAGGCGAACTACAACCGGGTATCACACTTCGTGACCTTGTAAATGCTATTCCTTACTATGCGATCCAACAAGGTCTATTAACTGTTGAGAAAAAAGGTAAGAAAAACATCTTCAACGGACGTATTCTTGAGATCGAAGGACTTCCTGATCTTAAAGCAGAGCAGGCGTTTGAACTTTCTGATGCTTCTGCCGAGCGTTCTGCGGCTGCGTGTACGGTTCTTCTTAACGAAGCACCGGTTGTTGAGTACCTAAAATCGAACGTTGCTCTTATTGAAGCGATGATCGAAGACGGTTACGAAGATGCGCGTACACTACAGCGTCGTGCGGACAAGATGAAAGAGTGGTTGGCTAAACCGTCATTGATGCAGCCGGATGCTGATGCAGAGTATGCAGCAGTGATCGAAATCGACCTTAACGAAGTCACTGAGCCGATCCTGGCATGTCCAAACGATCCTGACAACGTTAAACTTCTTAGCGAAGTTGCCGGTGAGAAGATCGACGAAGTCTTCCTGGGCTCTTGTATGACCAACATCGGTCACTACCGTGCAGCCGGTGAAGTAATGCGCGGCGAAGGCAAGGTAGCGGTTGAGAAATTCTGGATCGTTCCACCGACCCGTATGGATGAGCAGCAGCTTATTAACGAAGGGTACTACGATGTTTTCAAAGCGATCGAAGCGCAAACAGAGGTTCCTGGATGTTCACTTTGTATGGGTAACCAGGCAAGTGCTCGTGTCGGTTCAACGGTTTTCTCAACTTCGACACGTAACTTTGACAACCGTCTGGGTAAAGGCACGCAGGTCTACCTTGGTTCTGCAGAGCTTGCAGCGGTATGTTCTAAACTTGGACGTATCCCGACCGTAGAAGAGTACATGAGTATTGTTCCTGAAAAACTGGCTGGCAAGACGGCAGATGTTTACAAATATCTGAACTTCAATGAGATCAACAACTATCACCTCGAAGCACGTGATGTTGCTGAAGAAAAATACGGTGTTACAATCAAAGCCGTATAATCAAAAACGCAAATAGCGACGCACTTGCTGCGTTGCTTCCCTCGTCGCGTGGGACTCCGACGTTGATGCCAAGGCATAACAACTCTGGTTCCACTTTTATAAAAGCCAAGCAGTTTGCTTTTACTTCACAAAGTTCACCTCTCTAAACTCCTTGAATTTACACCACTCTTTAAGTTTTATACATTTTCTTGTCATTGTTTTTTTTCATTGCTTCTCCGTTATTAAGGACAAAGTGTCCTATTATTGCTGATTTGAATGATATGACGACATAATGTCTGTATATCCAAAAAGAAAGGACACCTAATTCAAGGAAGATTAATCCTAAACAGATATTATTTGTGAAAATTTGCTATTTTGTAACGATTTAAAAGGGTTTGCATTGATAAAAAGACATAAATAGTGTCCTTTTATCAGGGGAAATCATATTAAAAAGTACATTATGGGAATGAATAAATAGTTATATTAAAAAGGGGAAAAGATATTGGATGCAAGTTATTCATATTATGACTACACTAAAAGTATAGAACGCATAGATAATATTTTAAATAGTTCTGATTCTAGCTATGATAAACATACTGGTATCCCTTCAAAAGATTCATTAACTTACAATAATGGGTTTTATGTAGATGTGACTGTTCTTTTTATTGATATTAGAGGTTCAAAAGAATTATCAAGTAAACACACTAGACCAGTTTTAGCAAAAATATATAGAGCTTATATATCAGAAGTTATAACTGTTATGAAAGGTAATACTTGTATAAATGAAATATATATTGAAGGTGATGGTCTTTGGGCTGTTTTCAATACAACAACAAAAGACGATGTGAATTCAGTTTTTGCAACTGCTTTTACAATAGCTTCGCTAATTGATATATTAAATGTCAAATTGTCAAAGAAAAAATATTCAACGTTGGAGGTTGGAATTGGTATTGATGATGGAGAGTCTCTGTATATTAAAGCTGGGTACAAAGGAAGTGGTATTCAAGAAGTAGTTTGGATTGGTAAAGTTGTAGGTCAAACAGCGGCTTTGTGCTCATATGGAAATAAAACAATTCACGATAGAGAAATTATGGTTTCTGCAAAAGTATATTCAGACTTATCAGAGCATAATAAAGGCTTACTCGTAGAAAACATTTCACATAATTGCTATCATGGTAATGTAATCAGAAAAGATATGAATGAATGGGTTGAAAAAAATAAATAATGGAGATAAAGTTGACAGATATGGAAAAAACAAAAATTGATATATTAAGAGATGCGCTAAAAGATGCTAGTGATACAATAAGGGCATTAGACAGGAAAATCAACTTTTTAGTTTCATATAATGCAGTTTTTCTAGGTGCTATTTCAACATTGTTTTTTAATTATAAGAATCTTTTTTTTATAAATAATATTGAAATATTTTATTGTTTATTAATAATAATCAGCTTGATATGGATTGGACTATTTATAAATATGATGATGGGAATTGCTCCAAAAACAAATCCTATAGAAATTTTTAAAAATGCTTTAGATCAGGAGTTTGCAGGTAATGTTTTTTTTGTTTTTACTAATGCAAAAAAAGCAACTTTAGAACTTGATAAATTAAGTGAAAACTTTTCAAAAATTGAAGATTATAAACAAATTGAGAAGCTATTATATAAAGAAATAGGTAAAGTTTCTTATATAAGGGATGTCAAATTAAAAAGTGTTAGCAGGTCAGTAACAAGCAGTTGGATATTAACTGTTTCATTTATTATTCTAATAGGTGTTTTTGGAGTAAATTCATTTTTAGGAAAAGATGTAAAAGACAGTCAATCTTTTCCTAAGAGTCATAAAGTAACTAAGATATTAAAAAAAGACGATGTTAATTTATCGAGCATGCAAGCAATCAAGGAAGATTTGAATGCAACAAAATAAATCCTTTTTAGGAGCTGTAATTTATATCGATTTACGTGGTTACACTAAAATTGTAGAAGAAAAGGTTTTAGAAAATATTGCTCAATTAATTTATAATTATCAAGAAGTAATAACTCAGAAAATAAACAACCTTTATACAGATGAAGATATTGCGATAATTGAATATATGGGAGATGGCGTAATGATTATCATTAAACAGCAAGAACTAGAAGTTACAAATACTGACATGTTTGCACATAATATATACCAAAATGCGACTACAATCAAAAATTCTGTATTAAAGATTCTAAAACTAGAAAAAGAAAAATATACTGATTTAGACAGTATCGATTTTGGAATGGCGGTTTCCCTTAGCAAGATATATCAAAAGAATATTACAACCAATAGGAATCAACAAAGAAAAATGTTTTTTGGAGTTAGTCTAAATCGTGCGACTAAAATTGGAAATGCAATGGATGCTAAAAAAAATCACATAGGCATAGATAAAAAAATGTATGATGATTACTTAGTTAACACTCTTCATAAATATAATATGGTTAAAGGGACTAAACCCATTGTACATATGTACTCTGAAAATATAACAAAGCCTAGCGGTGAACGCAAAGCGTCACTGAAGTAAAACGTTGTTTCAAAAATTGCAATGGTAAAGTAACATGTTAATAGAACAGCTGCAAAAACAAATAGGTTTTTTGAAGAGGTCCTGTGAACTTTTTGATGAAGGCTATGAAGATGAATCTATCAAAATAGCTGTTACCTTGCGAACATTATTCCGTGATACACACAATAGTGAGTCATTGGTCAAGCTGTTAGGACAAAAAGATAATATTAAATTGTTATCTACAATTCCGATAGATGAACCTTTTTTGCAAAACAAAATTATTCCAAATTATATCCCCATTATGCTTACTAGTGATGGCATTAAACCTTATCTTGAAATGTCAAATAAGAAAGAATTACTCTTTGTGAATCAATGGCTAAATGAAAAAATTCTGTTGCTAGACGGAGAATATTTTACACGTGAGGATGTTATTGTTACTTCTGCAAATAAAGACGGTGGGACACATACTACAAACAAACCGAATAGAAAAATGAAACTCCTCAAAAAAAGTTTTGGTAGTTTCACTGTCACTGAAGGAAATCGTGAAATAAGTCAAGATATAAAGAATCATCATCTTATTCTTCTACGACAATTCGCATATGAAGTTTTAAGTAGTCAAGATTTATATGAACAAAACAGTATTACATTTCAATCTGTAAATCAAACCAGAACTTCTAAAGAATATTTGATTGATGCAGAAAAGTTTAGAAAAGAAAATAGGCATTATAAAGCTATTGAAACGTGTAAAACTGCAATTAAGCTTAAATCATATAATGCTGATATTGCATATAACAATATGGGAAATTCACTTGCTGAACTTAATGAAGATGAAGATGCAAAAAATGCCTATTACAATGCTATAGCTATTAATGATGAATATATTGAACCATTATATAATTTGTCAATTATATTTGTAAAAGAAAAGAGATACGATAAGGCAATTGAACTATATGAAAAAATTTTAAAAATAGATCCAAAAAATGAAAAAGTAAAACATAATTTTACAGTGATCATCAATTTACTGAGATCAGATGATGAAATAATCTATCAGTATGAAAACATCTTTCCTCAAAGTAGTAATGTCACTTATCTTACATATTTAGGTATAAGCTTATATGAATTGAAAAAGTATGATCTTGCCCTTATTGTATCGGAGCGTACACTGGAATTATTAAAAGATGACATTAGTATCTTGTGCAACATTGGTGCTATTCATATAAAATTAAAAAACTACGATGAGGCTGAAGAAATATTTGGAAAATTGTGCAGCATTTATCCACAACCATTGCACGTCTTTCTTAACACTCTAGAGTATAGGTTGATTACTAATCAATTGTGTGAAGTTAATTTAGTCGAAAGGCACAAAGAGTATTTTGAAAGCGATGATAATGCTACTATGCTCATTACAATAATGCTACTGCTATTCAAGGCAAGAGAAGGAACGATTATTGAACAAGATATAAGTTCTTTTAAAGATAAATACAATGGCCTGCCAATAAATTATGATTTTGTTGATATTGAAGAATGGGTGAAAACTCAAAACTTTTCTAATCAAAATCTTCAAGCAGTTTTGTCGATTTTCAAAAACTGGGAAATCTAACAAGCTAGAGGAGTCAATAAATTCCCTATAATCAATTTACTGGCTCACTTTAAACGTTATGAAGATAGGGGACAGGCTACTTTTTCTGCTCTCTGGATTTTTGATGTAATTATTTGACAGAACATCCCTTGAATGTGGTGCCGTAATAACAGCCTTGTACGTTCAGCCGGTCCATCGCCTGTTCATAATTCAGGTCAGCGTCCTTGGTCAGCTCAAAGGTCTCAACAAAACCTTTGATGCCATAGCCATCGGGCATCTCAAATTTCTCTATATCCGTACCGTGTTCAACGATAACCCATATAGCAGCACCTGACTCTGCTGTAACATCATATTTATCGACTTTCATGGTTTACCTTGTGATAATTTTATATGTTTTGAAAATTGTATCAGAAAAAGGGGACGGGACATTTCTCCCGTTTCCACATTTTGCTAGGACGCGCAGCTTACGTGGGAGATTCCGGCGATGTCGAAGAACTGCGGCTTAGTTGAGCTGCTGTTCAAGCTCTCTGACCATAAGGACAAACTCTTCTGCCGGTAACGGTCTGTTCTGCAGGTAGCCTTGATAGATATCGCAGGCGATACTTCTTAGATGTTCCAGCTGTTCGAGCTCCTCAACCCCTTCTGCAATAACTTTGAGCTTGAAGGCTTGCGCAACAGAGACGATGGTTTCGGTAATGAGTTTGTCTTCACTGTCGGCCATCATATTTTTAATAAATGACTGATCGATCTTGAGGTAGTCGATGGGAAGACGTTTCAGATAGGCAAGTGACGAATAACCGGTACCGAAGTCGTCCAGGGCAAAGGTGATACCGATTTTTTTAAGCTCTTCGATCTTTTGGATCGTCTCTTCGATGTTGACAAGGGCAATGCTTTCGGTCAGTTCAAACTCAATGTGTTTCGGGTCAACAGGGTATTTGTGCAAGATATTTTTTATCTGATCAACAAAGTCTGCCTGAGCGAAATGAATGGCACTGATATTGATGGCAATTCTGTTGATGTTAAGAGGATTTTCCTGTTCTTTCCATGCGATCATCTGTTTGATCGCTGTTTCAATGATCCAGGCACTCATCGGCAAGATCAGTCCACTTGCTTCTGCTATGGGAATGAACTGGCTGGGCATGATATAGCTGCCATCTTTCTGTTTCCATCGTACCAATGCTTCGGCAGCAATAATGGTGTTTGAATAGATATCG
>NZ_JBFFOH010000116.1:0-7928 GCF_041562805.1 Sulfurovum sp.
TCTTCATACACAAATCTTCTCCTCATTTACAAGACCATTAATTTTCCATTTAACGCCAACAGGGACAACGCCATTGGTTTCAAAACGCTTCCTGAAACAGTCCCCCATAGTATCACACAACAAATCCATATGCTCCATCTTCACCACAAAGCTATCATGAACAGGTAGGCAAGGAATACCATTCTCAAGCATTACTTCTAAGATGTCACTGGCTAAGTGGCTGTCTGCGTTCTGCAAAATACGACCAAAACTAGATTCTTCACAGAATAGGTGGCTGAATGTTGGGTATGCGCGGTAGATCAGGGCCATTACAGACTTTGCATTGCCAAGGGTATACTTACTCTTTTCTTCTTTTGGTAGTAGATTGATTTCTTTTTGGATGGCTCCTTGCGCCTTCTCATCATTATAGCAATTAAACATCATGTTCACCGCTAGCTTCACAATGCCACGGTCCACCTTATTTGTTTCATCATCTAGAATGCCTGAATACACATCAAGAGGGATGTCCTCACTATCCAAGTCCTCAAGGGCTGCTGCTATACGGAAGTGTAGGTTTGAATAATCCACTTCACAAACAGAAGACCCATCCATTGTAATATCTAGGCGTGCATTATCATCTTTATTCTTAATAGCCAGTACATCTGCACGGTAAAACCTACCACCATAATCAAACGATTCATTGAAGATTCGGCAATAGATGTTGGAGAGCAATTTATCATTCCCGTCTTTCACTACACAGACTTCATTCATTTTATTAAGGCTACGAACAACCTCTGCCATCCTACTGATGTGCTCTGAATTTCGATATGGAATCGTGTTCTTGTTTGTATCCCGCAATTCAATCACCTCACATTGATCTAAATAATCCAATTCTGCTTGCATATAGATTTCACTAACCTGCCACTCAGACAAGAATCTATCGGTAGGCTCAACCCAGCTCATTCGTCTGTTTTCCACAACCATGCTGGCCTTACCTTTGTGGTTTATAATATAACCCTCTTTCTCTAGGAAGTCAACAGCTTTTATTATCCTGTACGGAGTCATTCCTTTCTTTGAGACACCAGACGTATAATTCTTGTTTCTGCTATAAAGGAGGACAGAGCCTTTCCTAATGCAAGCTAGAAGGTTGTAGATGATACAGCCAACAGATTCAGTATCTGTGAAGCTGTACCAACGAACCTTATTACTCACCACCTTCCTAACCTTTATATCATAGGTTAGTAGCTTAGTATTCTTAACCTTATCCACGTACCACCCTACATCCCATATCCCTCTCCTATCATATAAGGTAAAATAGACATACAAATCTGTCTGTAGCCTTAGTGCCACTAGGTGTTGAGGGTAAATTCCCAACTCCAATATTAGTATAAATCCCTAGCTCCCTATATGGGAAACAAACGGTAAATATACACATGCCACCTATACTACACCCACATCCACACCTTGTCAACACCTCTTGTATCCCAAGAGCCACATAAAATAATTCACAACAGACCTTGCATTCCCTCAGAAAATGAGTTAACATAGGTCTTGTAATTAACTAATGAGGAGAGGGAAGATGGAAGACTTCAAAAATCATAAAGGTTATATGGGATTCGTTACTCCTGAGGATGACAGATGGGAGAAAGACATCCAACACTGGAAAGAAACAGGGGTGGCATACAGTGAATCTTGGAATATGGATAAAGTTATCTTAAAATTGATAGCAATTCGTTTAGCATGTTATGACGGGAAAGACATAAACTGTGCATGCCTTGGTGAGGTCGAGAGGCAGGAGATTAGTAATATTGCAAAAGTGTTTGATGAAGCTTCTGAAGATTACACGGGTAAGGTGGAATATAGCAAGGAGTGGAATAGGCTTGGAGAGCTGCTTGGGGGACTTTGGAATTGATAGAACCAATTTATCCAAACACATCTTGGGTCGGCTTCATCAATTATTTGAAAGAAAAGCTTGACCGCGACATGACTGTAGTAGAAACTAAGGACGCTATGAAATATTACATTCAGGGTGTACCTGTTGAGAAATATTGGGAGGGATTGAAATGAAAGTGATTACTAGAGAAGGTCGGGCTGCTAATGCAGCTTCAGAATGGAAGCAGACGTACTTCCGCAACTGGGAGTGGCAGTATGGAAATGATAAGGAAGTCATTTACTACAAGCTTGTAGCATTGGGTTGTCACCCAAATTATAAAGATGTTGATGAAGCAATTGGAAATACTTCTTGGACTAACACATATTGTAATGAATGTAATGAGAGTGTATTGAAAGTGATACAGCTTGGTGAAGAACCTGATTATGAATCTTCCACAGCACGTATTTGCAAACCTTGTCTACTAAAAGCAATGGAGGAAATGAAATGATCACACTATACACCCTACTAGCTGTCTTATACGTCACCTGTGGAGTAGGTTTCTATAGGCTTTATAGCCGTGAAAAAGCGATTAAAGAGTGCTACCTTGACCACCCTACCACTACGATGCTAGCGCTTGTTTTATGTAGCTGTTTGTGGGTGTTAGTGGTAACATTTAGTCACCTTATGTGGTGCTTTAAGAAATGATAAACATATTCAAGTCTTGGAATAAGAAAGCGCCAATAGAAGTTGTTTTATGTGAATCTGTACAACCGTCTGATATTGTGATAGATGCTATTCTAAATGAAACGTTCTACGGGTCTGTACCTTACCAATGGGTGAATTGGGCAGCAGATGTTATAGGTATGTCAGAAAAATATTGTATTTACCACCCAATGACAATACAATCAATGTGGGTTCTGTACGAAGGTTGTAGAAAATACAAGGAGAAGCTAAATGACCCCAGCTAATATACAGAAACTAAAACTCCTAGACCCTAAAGGTAAATCAGGGACAATTCAGTCAGTAGTGCTAAGAAATGACTTGCATTCACAATCATATGAGAATACACTGTATTGGTTGTTGAAAGTGACTCTCCTTGAGAAAGAAGCTTTAGAGAAGGAGAACAAGAAATATGTACGGGAATTGAAAAAGCATTCACTTTACACGAATGAGTTAATTTTACAGGAGGAGTAGATATGAAAGATATTGATTGGAGTGAAGCTCCTGATGGTACTACACATTTCTGGCCGGGACTATTTCTATTAGATGGATGGTACAAAGTCTTGGAAGGTGATGTATGGGTTTATGATAACGGTTGGGTAAAATCAAGGGTGGTGCTGTCAGACATCAACACTGATTATCTTATCAAACGTCCTGAGTCATGGGGTGGGGAGACTCATCCACCAGTTGGTACTGTTTGTGAAGTACGTCTCACATGTAGTGATTTGTGGGGTAAAGCCAGGATTAAATATATTACCAAGACGACTTGTGTATTTGTGTATGTTTTTGAGGATGACCCTGATGAATTAGAGGAATATTCAGTAGCCACTTGTTACCTAAAATTCCGCCCAATCAAAACACCAGAACAACTTGCACTAGAAGAACGAGAGAAAATTACCGATGAGATGTACGGTTTTACCAGAGTCAAGATGATCCCAGCTGAGGTTGATATCCAACGAGAAGTGTGTGATGATCTGTATACAGCAGGCTACCGACTAACAGGAGAGAAGTGATGATGATTCAGGATCATACAGTAAAAGAAAACATTGGAGATTGGCTGTCACCAGAAATCCTTGAAAGAGTAGAGGTTAAATACCTTGACACAACCTGTATTGAGCTTGGTACAGGGACAGTTGAAACCAAGCATTATCCGATTACGGTCACTGGTGTGAACAGCTACAACGACATTGTTCTTACGATCAAAGAAACAAAGGGCTTGTTTAAAGCCCATCTAAATGAGGTTGTGGCAGATTTTCTTAAAGAGAATGAGTCCGGTACTCTGTATTTTAGTCCAGCTAATAAGTTCTCTACATCCAATAAACCTGCTGAGATTTTCTATGTGTTTGTGTATGGAGAAGATTTAGGTGGTCTTGGGGTAGAAATTCAATTTGAAAGTAACTTTATAATCTTATGAGGAGTAAATAAATGAAGACAGTGATTGCGTGGGTTGAATATACAGCTCCAAATATGCCAAGTATATGCACTTGTGAGTACGCTACTTACGGTAAAGATCCCACAGACTATCCTACAGTTAAAGAGTTTCTAGATGCCTTGAAGAATCTTGGTCGGACAACTGGATATCATCTTGAAATTAAAAATGTTGTTACTGGCTAAGGAGTAATAATGAACATTGCAACTAAAACATTTAAAGACTTTGTAATTGCACTAAAGCAAGCTTCAACTAAAGGGTTTAATAAGCCTGTACAAATCAACTATCAATATGGCTATTTCCTAGCTGAGCTTCAAGAAGGTGAAGCTGTAGATTATAAGGAGAAGCTGAATAAGCTTTCTGGTGATGAAACAGATCACTTGTTTGATGTTATGAATGGTTTGCTTGAGTGGAATGGTGATAACACCACTACTAAAGTAATTGTTGACAAGCCTGTTGAGAAAGAGGATATTGTAATTGAAAGGGAGAAACCTGCGGTTTCAGCCCCAACAAAACCAAAACGTAATTCGCGTAAGAAAGTTTAAGGAGAGGTAAATGCAACTAGAAATCTTTGAAAGTAATCCTAACATTTTCCTGCTACGATTTATTGAAGCAGTGAAACAAGGTTATCGTCTACAGAATACAAATGAAGGTACAGTGATTGAAGGGAACTACTTCTCTGTAATGCTTTATCAATGTGAATATGAAATTCCTAGTGTTCCTGTTGGCAAGCAAATGATTGAAGAGTATGATCGTATGGAGTTCTGGAAGAAAGTACAGGATCATGTATTAAATAATGCTATTATTGATGTAGAAAGCTTGCACTATAACCTAATGGGTGCTAAACTAGTATCATGTGTTGTAAGACCATCTGATGCTTATACTAAGGAGGAGCTTTCAAACCTAGAGTGGGAAGTAGTTAAGGAATTGGGTAAGAAATATGATTGCTTCAACCGTCAGCGTAAGGTGATGGAGAGTTCACTGGTTAGGATTTTTGAGGAGGTGTGATTTGAGAGGTTATTCAATTAAAGAGTTTGTTGGTGACGTATCTATTGAATGGGTGTATGATTCTGATACTAACAGTGTATCCTTCACGGAGAGCATTGGTGATGTGTCGACTACAACTAACTTAGGTAGGTTTGGTATGACTCCAAAAGTTTACCTAGCTTTCAGGGAACTACTAGAACAGGGGAAGCTGTAGTATGGAAATGATTTTGAAGTTTAGTAAGTGCGATGGTGAAATGGCACCTGCAATCTGTCGTGCTATGGGAGAGTTAGGTGGCAAATCCACTGTCAGTATAAACGGTGTTGAGCAGGAGTTCCAGACTGTGCAAATTGACAGCCGCCCCGTATCAGGATCACGGGATTATCACAAGGAGCAATATCTAGGTTATCAGTATGAATATGCTGTTACACTACAATCCGTAGAGAAATCTAAACAAGAGTTAGATGCTGAAGACGCAGTAAAGAAGGCTAAGACTTCCCTTGAAGCTGCTGAAGCAGTATTACAAAGTGTAAAGGGTGTTTAATTTTATAAACTAGAAAGAGGGACATATTATGGGTGCTGCCAGCCGTTCATTTGTAGTTGCTGTTGATGGTGGGGAAGTTGAAGTACCCCGCAAACGAGTTCGTAAAAATAAGGCGGGAAAACCTACTGTGAATCATAAATTCGACAACGAGAAAGATAATAACTCAATGCCATTCCAGCCTATCGGTGATGCCCAGATTCTTGGTGCTCGGTATCTGGAGGAGGGTCGCAAAATCGTATGCTTGCAAGGGCCAGCAGGTGGTGGTAAAAGTATTCTTGCTGCATGGCACGCTGCGAACTTGCTGAAGTCAAAGCAGATTGATAAGCTATATCTTGTACGACCTTATGAGTCTTGTGGGCGAACCATCGGAGCTGTTCCGGGGACTGAAAAAGAGAAATTGGCTGTAATTTTCACCAGTATCCTTGAGCACCTTAAAAAGTTCCTTGGTAAAACACAGCTTGCCTATATGTTAGAAAAGAATGTGGTGGAGTTCAAGAGTGTCGAATGGATGCGTGGCTACTCTTTTGAAGACGGGTGTTTTGTTTTGTGTGAAGAGAGTCAAGGTTTTGATACTGACCTGATGCAAATGTTGACTACACGCATTGGTGATGGCGCCCAACTTTGCTTAACGGGCGATGAACGCCAGAAGGATATTCGGAAGGTTACTGGTCTGAGCTATCTAAACGAGATGTTGGAAAACATAACTAAGAATCCACCAGAGTATCTTGATAAAGAGGATATAGATCAGTTGGTGAATAACATTGGTTTCGTAAACTTCACATTTGAGGATAGCGGACGGCGGAGTAAGTTGACCAAAGCCCTTGTTAAAATGTTTTATCATGAGTGAGGGAATATTTTGGAGAAATCTGCAGATATTATAGGTAAACGTTTTGGGGAGGTTACTGTCCTCTCAGTTGCCGAGCCTACACTTATAGGCAAGAAGGAAACACCCAGAAAAAGAGTGAACGTGGAGTGCTCATGTGGGAAGCTTTATATAGTATCTGTACGATCACTGCATGAACACTCTAGTTGTGGTTGTGTAAAACCTTCTTTACGAGAAAAACGGGAATTGGTTGGGATGGTTTTCGGTAGGTGGAAAGTGGTAGCGGAGTCAAAATATAAGGCTAAGAATGGTTCTTATAAAGTCGATGTAGTGTGTTCTTGTGGGACTAGGGCAACTGTGGAGAGGGGTAACCTTTTGAAGGGTAACTCTAAATCATGTGGTTGCCTCCAGAGGGAGTTACTTGCCGAGTCCACAAGAACACATGGACTTAGTGACACACCTTCTTATGTGTCATGGAGTGGACTGCTGTATAGATGTAACAACAGCTTGAAAAATTATGAAGATGTTTGCGTTTGTGATAGGTGGAACCCTGTCAAAGGGGGTTCTTTTGAGAACTTCTACGAGGACATGGGTGACCCTCCACAAGAAAAAGGGTTTTCTATAAATAGAATACGAGGTGCAAAGGAGTACAGTAAAGAAAATTGTGAGTGGGCGGACAGAAGCCTTCAAGGCTACGATCAGAAGTTAAGTGAGAGGAATAAAACTGGTCGGTGTGGAGTACACGTGACAAGGGAGGGTAAGTATAGAGCAAAGATTACAAAAGACCTTGATCACATAATTTTAGGGGATTTTGAATCTTTTGAAGAGGCAGTAAGGGTACGAGAAGAAGCCGAACTTAAATACTATGGATTTACTAAGACTGAGGAGAAATCATATGAATCACGATAATTTAATGCTACTACCAAAACAGAGCCGTATTTCCACAGATGTACAGACTCAATCATTCCATACCCACATTATTAAAGTGTGGGAGGATATTGGAGAGCCTATGGATTGGGCCGATGAGCTGGATTTGATTAACTCATCCTCAGAGAACGACACAATTGTTCTGGACATTTGCTCAGATGGTGGTTATCTAGATACTGCCATGCTCTTCAATCGAGCGTTGCGATCAACCGCCGCACACACTGTAGCTATCATTGGGCCATCGGCTGCTTCGGCTGCCAGCGTCTTTGCACTTTCTTGCAAGGAGTGGGTACTGGATGAAACGTCTAGTCTTATGGCACATACAAGTTCATACAAAATTGGAGGTAAGGACACAGATATCCTAGAACACGCTAACTTCTCCCGCAAACAGCTTCGTAATCTGTATGAGAGTGTGTATACTGGCTTCCTTTCGGATGATGAAATAGAAGATGTTATTAAAGGAACTCCATTCTACTTTGATGCACAGCAGCTTGCAGATCGTCTTGACCGGCTGACTGAGTATCGTGAAAGCTTACCACAAGGCTGTGGTGATCCATCATGCACTGATTGCTCAGAACCAGAAGAACTTCAATCACGTACACTAGAGGAAATCATCAAAGAAGCTGTAGCAGAAGCATTGGAGAGTAA
>NZ_JBFFOH010000117.1:0-7824 GCF_041562805.1 Sulfurovum sp.
CCTGATATCTCACAGAATTTTCTGTTCGCATAGGTAATGATACCTTTTAAATCTGTAGAACTAACGATCAGGCCTTTTTCAAAGGTATACTCTTCATCAATTGGATCAGGTCTATTCATAGTATTCTTTTCCCCTTTTTTAATAGTGTGTCATATGTGTCAAATTAAGAAGTGTTATCCCAGCAAACTTAAAGTCATAAAATTTACTGTCTGCAACCTGGCAATCTTCTTGAGACCCACGGTTTTCTGTCCCCACTTCACAATGAGTTTAGCTTTTTAACTTAGAGTTATGTATTGTATAACATAGACTACAACATACAAGTCAAAAAATATTATATACACAATCCCACTTCTAAAACTCTATAACAATTAAACTAATAATAGAATGAATTAAGAAGTTTTTAGTAAAAAATATCAAATTATGTACGATTATTGATTATAATCTTTAATAATGTTTGAGATTTTCTTATTTGTAACTTTCTCAAGATCTTCGTAAGACGCATTTTCTATCGCTTCAAATGTTCCAAAATAATCGATTAATTTTTTGACCGTTGCTTTACCTATTCCCTTTTTATTCAGAAGTGAAACTTGTGTATCTTCTTTACGTTTTTTGTTCTGATGGTAGGTGATCGCATAACGATGTGCTTCATCTCTTTGTCTCTGTATCCAGTGAAGACGTTTGTCATTTGGTTTAAGTTCAATGAGCCCCTGAGATGTATAGATCATGTCTTTGGCTGCGCCTTTCGCACGATGTGCTTTGGCATCGAGTTTTTCTTTTGCTATGGCGATGACATCAAGATTCACGTGGGCTTCTTTGAGCAGTGTTCGTGCAAGGTTGAGATTGGCTTGTCCTCCATCAAGTATCCAAAGGTCAGGAGCAGGCTGTTCTTTAAAATTTTCTATACGTCTGGAGAGCATCTCTTTCATCTGTCCATACTCATCACGTTCATGCAAAGTGTATCGTCGGTAAGCATTTTTGTCCCATTTATTTTCATCCCAAACAACCATGCCTCCTACAGTAGCTACGCCCATAAGATGAGAGTTGTCAAATGTCTCTATACGATAGGGGATGACAGAAAGGTCAAAGAGGTCTGCTATTTTTTGTTCCATGATAGTATCACTCTGTGTTTTACGTAATAATTCTTCACAATTTTGCAAAGCCAAAGAGATGAGTTTGGCTTTGGATCCTCGTTGAGGAGTAAGTATCTCTATCTTTTTGCTAAAACGTGTAGAAAGTGTTGTTGCTACCTGTTGACTGTCTTCAAAGGTATGGGCAGTAAGAACTTGTTTACTGATATTGGGTGTATCAATGGTATAAAATTCCAATAAAGCTTGTTTATACGCTTCATTCTCGTCAAAAATATGCGTATGTCGAAAGTAGGAGTATGCAGAAGAGATGATCTTTCCTCCCCGCATAAAGAGTTTGACTATGACACCTTTTTCATCACCATTTTGTATCGCAAAGATATCCAAGTCCATTTCATTGGCCAAGTCGATATTTGAAGAAATAGTGAGTGAAGAGATAGCCTCTATACTGTCTCTCATAGCGCCTGCTTCTTCATAACGTTCTTGCATAGCAAGGTTCGTCATTTTCTCTTGAAGGGTAGAAATGAGATCTTTACGTTTGACTATGGATGTTTTAGCTTTAGTGACTATCTCTCCATAGGCTTCTGGGGTAACCTTGGATTCACAGGGAGCAAGACACTTTTTGATCTGGTAGAAGAGACAGGCTTTTCCTTCTCTTAAACAAGACTTTCTTTGCACAAGAGGATAGACCTCATAGAGTGAATCAAGCAAGGCTTTGCCCCCGGTTGGAAAAGGTCCATAATAGGTGACATTTTTTCCTTTTATCACTTTCCGGGTAATTTCAAACCTTGGATATACTACAGATTCATCAATGTAGATGTAGGGGTATGTTTTGTCATCACGAAGTAAAATATTATACTTGGGTTTGAGCTGCTTGATAAGAGAATTTTCCAAAATGAGAGCATCTTCTTCTGTCTCCACCACAATGTACTCTAGTCTAGTAGCTTCATAGAGCATTTTAAGGATACGTGAGCTTTGCGTAGGGTTGGGTTTAAATTCAGGAGAAAAACGCCAGTAGCTTTTGACCCTGTTTTTAAGGTTTTTTGCTTTGCCTACATACAGTAGTTTGCCGTTGGGGTCAAAATATTGGTAAACACCTGAGCAAGAAGGAAGATCTCGAATTACTGATTGCATGTAACAATGGCTTTGATACGTTCAAATTTTTCTTTCAGTTCTTCATCTGAAGGTGTTTCAAAATCCCCCTTGGCACGCTCATGATAATGAGGTACACTCACATACGACGTCTTTTCCTGAGGCATTGCATGATATTTACTGTGAAAAACAACAACCTTCTCAGCCTGCATCATCTTGCATGCTTCATCGTGTTTGTTAAGTTGGGTTAATAGGCTTTTTAATAAATCTCTATTATAATTAAGTTCCATTTTAAAGCCAGGATGTGTGACTGCTATGAAGAGTGTTTCATCTTTGATGTAAATAAAGGCAACAGCTTTTTGCCATTTGGGACTAAGAAGATCGATATACTTTTGGTAACACTCTTGTCGTTTTAATGATTTAAACTGAGGTTGAGAAGATAAATGAGACAAAATCATACGTGCTTTTTTCATAAAGCGATTATAACATCACTTTGCTGTATCATCTTGACAGGATGTGGTTATAAAACAGATCCTGTCTATGTAGAAGATACTGTAGAGAATAACACAAGCATTAAGACAGAAGGTTAAATATGCAGAAGTATGATGTACTTATTATAGGTGCGGGTATCGCAGGCTTATATGCTGCGATGCAACTCCCCGCCAGCAAAAAAGTGTTAGTTGTCTGTAAAGACATTCCCTGGGAGTGTAATACTTTTTATGCTCAAGGAGGTATGACGACCGCTTTGAATGAAGCTGATATTCCTCTGCATGTGGAAGATACTATGGCAGCAGGTTCTTATCATAATAATAAAGAAGCCGTTGAGATACTCTCACGTACTTCACTGGAAACGACTCCTGATATCATTCAAAGAGGTATGGAGTTTGATAGAGGAGAAGAGGGGAATCTCCTTTATACGAGGGAGGCAGCACACTCGGTAGAGCGTATTATCCATGCTGGCGGAGATGCTACGGGACGTTACATGCATTACTTTATGATGGTGCAAAATAAACATCAGCTTCAAAAAAATACATTAGTCTATGACCTTCTTATAGAAGATGGTAGATGTTTTGGGGTAAAAGCAACCGTAAATTATGAACCCACAACCATCTATGCAGATGATGTGATCATTGCCTCTGGAGGTATAGGTTCACTCTATGCGTATAATACAAACTCTCGTACTGTCAGTGCTGACATTCATGGTATTTGTGTTGAGAAGGGGATAGAACTCGCTGATATGGAATTTATGCAGTTTCACCCTACTGTATTTGTTGATACACCTTTTGCAAGAAAACTTTTGTTAACAGAGGCACTGAGAGGTGAAGGTGCCCATGTGGTCGATGAAAAAGGAAGACGTTTTTTATTTGATTATGATGAAAGAGGGGAACTGGCGAGTCGGGACATTGTCGCGCGTGGTATTTTCGATTATAAACGAAAAACGGGACAAAAAGCCTATCTTGATTTTTCTATGTTCGAAGAGAAATGGTTTGAACATCGTTTCCCAAATATCACACACACTTTTGGTGCACTTGGTTATAAGTTTCCACAAGATAAGATCGCTATTTCACCTGCATTTCATTACTCTAATGGTGGTATAAAATGTGATACCTATGGCTGTATAGAAGGCATAGAAGGTCTGTATGTCATAGGTGAAGCTGCCCGAACCGGTGTGCATGGAGCAAATCGTTTGGCGTCCAATTCACTGCTTGAAGGTGCAGTCTTTGCAAAGCGTGCAGTAGATCACCTTCTTTCCAAGGAACATAAAGCCATCCAAACACCTAAATTTGAGAAAGATTACGGTAATATTCTACACAAAGAAAATGATAAAACCTATAAACAAAAGCTGCGTCAAGTAATGTGGGATGATATAGGCATTATCAGGACAACAAAAGGCTTGCATGAAGCGAAAAATCTCATTTATGATATGAAGAATAAAGAGATAGGCAGACTGCTAAAACTTAGGCTAAACACAGCGTCAGCCATCGTAGATGCTGCACTTGCCAGAAAAGAGTCTTTAGGCTCTCACTATATGGAATCTAGGTAGTTAAATGACTAGAGAAATATGGCATACTAAACAATTAGGAGAAGAAATGACAGCAGGGTTCGCACAGTTAGATTTGACAACAACATGGGTTGGTATAGCGTCACTTGTGATATTTATCGTAGCATATTACTTTATCGCAGCGGAAGATAAATACCATATAAATAAAGCAAAACCAGCACTATTTGCAGGTACTTTTATCTTTATACTCATTGGTATTTATTTTGCTATGAACGGTTTAGATGGTAAACATTTACATCATGAGATAGAGATACTTCTCTTTGAGATCGCAGGTATATTCTTCTTCCTCTTTGTTGCTATGACTTACATTGAGGCGATGATCGACAGAAATGTGTTTTCTGCATTACGTTATAATCTTGTTTCTAAAGGCTATGATTATAAAAAACTTTTCTGGATCACGGGAATTTTAGCTTTCTTCATCTCTCCTATCGCAGATAACCTTACGACTGCACTGATTCTTTCAACAGTATTGATCACGATCGATAAAACAAATAAAGCGTTTATCGTGCCTTCGGCAGTGAATATCGTTGTTGCAGCGAATGCCGGTGGTGCTTGGTCTCCATTTGGTGATATTACTACGTTGATGGTATGGGTTGACGGTAAAGGTGCTTTTGTTGATTTCCTTTATCTTTTCCCAGCATCTATCATTGGATGGTATATCACAGCAATTCTTTTGAGCCGTTTTATACCAGAGGGCACTCCTCCGTTCGCAGCAGAAGAAAAAAAGGTTAGTATCGCTGCAGGTGGTAAGGTGATCATGGGACTTTTTGCTTTGACCATTGCATCAGCGGTTCTTTCACACCAAGTACTTCACTTGCCAGCAATGTGGGGAATGATGTTTGGTTTGGCAATCTTGAAAATGTATATCTATAAAATGAGTAGAGAAGTAAGATATGACAGTGATGGTATCGTTTGTCCTAAGGTCAATGTCTTCTCATTTATTGCTAAAATTGAAAATGATACACTTCTTTTCTTCTTTGGTATTTTGGCTGCAGTCGGTGGACTTCACTTCTTAGGTTTCTTGGAGTACTTTACTGCACTTTATGCACAGTTTGGTGCTACGACGGTAAATATCGGAGTAGGATTCCTTTCTGCTATCGTAGATAACGTTCCTGTTATGTCAGCAGTACTTAAATCAAGTCCAGACATGGGTGCCGGTGCACATGCACAGTGGATGCTTGTCACGCTTACAGCAGGTGTAGGTGGTTCACTCATCTCATTTGGTTCTGCAGCAGGTGTAGGTGTAATGGGTAAACTTCACGGCATCTACACATTTGGTGCACATATGAGACTTGCGTGGACAGTACTTATAGGTTATATTGTATCTGTTGCTGTTTGGTATGTACAGTTTCAAATCATTGGATTTGGAGCATAAGTATAGTATGGGCTTATAAGCCCATACTATCTGGCTTGTTTATATAGTTAAGTTTTTTATTTTAAAAATTTAACCATACAAATATAAGGAAATCCCCATGAAACAAGTACCTATACTCGTACTAGACTTCGGTTCACAATACACACAGCTTATCGCCAGAAAACTTAGGGAAAGCGGTGTATATACAGAAGTGGTCCCATACCGTGAGAGTATTGAAGATATTAAAGCAAGAAAACCACAAGGTATTATTCTTTCTGGAGGTCCTGCTTCTGTCTATGCTGAAGATGCTTATAAGCCAGATGACGGTGTGTGGGATCTGGGATTACCGATCTTGGGTATCTGTTATGGTATGCAGCTTATCACACAACATTTTGGTGGAAGTGTAGTAGCCGCTGACCATCACGAGTACGGGAAAGCAAAACTTAAAATAGAAAATGACTCTAGTATTTTTAAGGGTATTACTGATGACTCTATCGTGTGGATGAGCCATGGAGACAAAGCTGAGAGCATTCCTGATGGATTTGAAGTGGTAGGGACAAGTGAAAACTCTCCATATGCAGCTATAGCAGACGATAATCGTCAAGTGTATGCATTCCAATTCCACCCTGAAGTACACCATTCAGTAGAGGGTACTGCGATGTTGAAAAACTTTGCTAAAAATATCTGTGGTTGTGACAGTACTTGGAACATGGGAAGCTTTGCCAAAGAGAAGATAGAGGGGATCAGGGCACAGGTAGGGGATAAAAAAGTTCTTTGTGGTGTAAGTGGAGGTGTTGACTCCTCTGTGGTTGCTGCTATGCTTAATGAGGCATTGCCAAAAGAACAACTTATTTGTGTATTTGTTGATCAGGGACTTCTTCGTAAAGATGAAGCTGAACAGGTACAAGTGATGTTTAAAATGTTAGATATACCACTTATCACTGTAGATGCCAAAAAAGAGTTTATGGCTGCTCTTGAAGGTGTGTCTGATCCTGAAACAAAACGTAAAGCGATCGGTGAAAAGTTCATTGAAGTCTTTGACAGTGAAGCTAAGAAACATACAGATGTTGCTTTCCTTGCACAGGGTACACTTTACACAGATGTGATTGAATCAGTTTCAGTGAAAGGTCCATCAAAGACCATTAAATCTCACCATAATGTTGGTGGACTTCCAGATTGGATGACTTTTGAGCTCGTTGAACCTCTCAGAGAGATCTTCAAAGATGAGGTAAGAAAACTAGGACTTGAACTTGGACTCCCTAAAGATATGATAGGCAGACACCCGTTCCCTGGACCTGGTCTTGCTATTAGAACTATGGGTGCAGTGACAGAAGATGGTCTGCACCTTATTAGAGAGTCAGATGCTATTATGCAGGAAGAACTCAAAGCAACAGGGTATTACGACAAAGTATGGCAGGCATTCACTGTATTGCTGAACGTACAGTCAGTAGGTGTGATGGGTGACAACCGTACATATGACAACACGGTGTGTATCCGTATGGTAGAGTCAGTGGATGGTATGACAGCTACTTTTGCACATGTACCGCATGATGTACTTGAGGGGATGAGTAGAAGGATTATTAATGAGATCGACGGGATCAATAGAGTCGTTTATGATATAAGCTCTAAACCTCCTGCAACGATCGAATGGGAGTAGCACGATTATGTGTATTCCTTCTTATTACAAATATATTTTTTTATTCCTTGTAGTTGGAACTTTAGTGATACTTGCAGTGTTTTACGACAGACTTTTTTATTTTGTGCCTATATTTATTTTTTCTATTATATGGAGTCGTATACGTTGTCCTAAGTGTGGAGAATCACTGTTAAAAGATAAGAATGGCTGGTATATATTTACCATGAGAACCACTTGTCGACACTGTGGACAAGACACACTTTTATGTGAAGTTGAATCTGATGAGGTAACACAGTCAAGATTGAAATGACCTCCCATATTAAATCATTACGTTTATTTGGGGAGCTTCTGCTATAATTTTTTTAAAAGGAACCTTTTATGAAACAAACACTTCTCATCACACTATTTTCTTTTGTCCTTTCATCATTTATGGTCGCCAGTACAGATTCAATTACTGATAAAATGGCTGTTATAGGTAGCCCTGGTTTGTCGTCAGATCCATGTGCTGCTATAGATAAAAAACTTATAAAACTAGATGAATTTACGACTATGCTAAACAATACCAGTGCGTTCCATTTAGAAGAGAAAGCTTCAG
>NZ_JBFFOH010000118.1:0-7724 GCF_041562805.1 Sulfurovum sp.
ATTCGAACAAAAACAGCAAAACGGCAGTTCCAGGAATGCGGGTTGACGCAGGTTTGACATGAGTATGCCCGGCAATAAGGCTATGAGAATGTTCAAGATTTAGGAGCGTGTTGTAAAAAAGTGTCTATTTTTTCAAGAGAGGTGAGTTGCGACAGTTTAAAGGGGGGGGGGCAGTTTGCAGTAACATAAATCATCTTCGATAAAATTTCAGAGAATTGATTGAACCTGGGGAATATGAATGGAAGTGGTCTCCCCACGAGAAACCAAAGAGTATTCCTTTAGCCCTATAAATAGGGGCTTAAAAATATACTTTTTATTTCTATCCCTAAATCTATCCCTAAATTGTTTTGTGTGGTAAAAAAGTAACTATTTTTTTGAGGATTTTAACAATGCCTTGATCTCTTCGGCTACTTTTTGGAGTGAGATAATATTCTGTTGCTCTAATTCTATCTCTTTAGCTTTTATAACTTTGAGCTGCTCAAATATGGGCGTGGATACTTTCATCTAATTAGCATCTTATAATTATTCATATGCTTTTGGACGAGTTAAATAGTTCATTAATGCTAAAGGAATACCTAAAAAAATCCATATAAGAAAGAACATTCCAACAGCCATTCCAGTTGCTGCACCCGATGTTTCTAACTCTGCAGGACTTTGTGTCATAACAACACCAATTATCGACAAAATCATAATTGCATTAAACGCAATGAAAATAAAGTTAAATATAACTCCTGTGATGCTTCTCTTAGGCTTATTTATAACAAACCCACAATTAGGGCATTTATAAGTTTTATCACTTACTTCTTTTCCGCATTCAGGACAATTTATCAAAGCCATTTATATGCTCCAGTTTTTGAATTTCTGCAAGTATAACATTTAATTGTATTTTTCAATAGTATTACATAAGCCTATACTAGATAACATTGTCCATTCAATGCAATAGTAAAGGGTCACTATGAAAAAGTTAGTATTTTTTTTATCATTCGCTACAGTCGCTTTTGCCTTCATGGACACTGCAAGGTGTAATAATTACAAATCTCATGCTAATGAATATGCCATAAAGTATAAAATAAGTTATGAAGATAAAGATAAGCGTGGAATGAAAAACGCTCTCGGTGACTTTCTTTATTGGAATAAAGAAATGATTTCTGTATGCGACAAAACAACAGCTGATGAAGCCTATACGCTTAGAAAGGCAATCCGAAAAAATCCAAATGCATTATTAGATGTAAATATTAAAAGTATTTCAAATGAAGAAGCAATTCAAAATGAAGTTAATAATTTACTGAACGTTGCTAATAGTGATTTCGGCTACAATCAAGCTGTCTGCGATGAAGCATCGAAAAATGAAAAAATAATGCTTTTTGGTATCACTATCATTAGTCAAGAAGACGACTCAAATATGAGTAAAGAAGAACTAAAACAAGGCTATGAAAAGCTGGAAAATGAATTTCTCAAACATAATCAATTAGTCATTACAAATTGTCCACCAGAGCAAGCGAATAAAGCTAGAGAAAGACAACAAACTGTTTTAAAAGTTTTGGAAGAAAGCAAAAAACAATACGGTATTTAAATCTCCTTCTCTAAATAATGCTTGATCATCAATTTCATAGAATTTACAGTTTTTTCAAGCATTGTAAAATTTTGTTCATTTACTGTCTCTTTTATTTCCCAAAACTTCTATCACCCTCTTATTATAGAGGCTGCACGTTCCTGTAACTGTTTCTTTGTTGTTCGGCTAGGGAATACAACTACTCCATAAATGGGAAGCTATAAGATATTATCTAAAAATAAAAGTGACTCTATAAAATGATACTTTTTAAAAACCTATTATAGAAGATTAATTATTGTTTTATTAATACTATCGCTTGAGAATTATTTAATGCTGCACTAACTGATACATCAGATAAAGTAAGTGTTGGTTTACTATTTTTATTCAACCATATCTTACTACCTACAACAATAGGGTCATCATTAATAAAAGTTGAAAAAGCCATAAATTCAGGAGAATTTTTACCTAAGTCATTAATCAATTGAAGTTTTACTTTGAAGTTTACTTTTGTTAAAGAGTTATCTTGTAGTTCTTTAATATTGTCTTGTAATTTTTTAGGAACATATACTGATAGCAAATTAGATTTATCAGTAAGAATTCCAATATAATTATTGCTACGATTCTCATTTTTTGAAAGTTGTATAGGAGTAGTAAACTCAGCATATGAATTAAACTCCTTTCTGTAACATTGCGTAAATTTTGAATCGGGCAAAATATGAGGTATTTTACTTTTCAAGTCAAATAAAGTTTTAGAATCTTTTCTCGAATCCTCATAACTATGACAACTTGGTACTTCGATTCTTAAAAAACCAGTTAATATTTTCTCATCGTTATTATAAAGCTCTGACATTTTTACTTTTGTATTTAGTGTTGCATCACATCCACTAAAAAAAATCAATGTGATTATTCCCCATAAAAAAACTTTCATTTTGAACAACTCCTATTTGTAGTTAACAGGTAGTATATCTCAAGTTAATTCCACTAAACTAAATGTTTATTAACGATTATATTATTTTTTGTGTTATTGACACCAATCTGTGGATTTTGTAGGGATTTTTATCGCACTTTTTAAAATGGCTTTGGTTGTTTACTTTACTGTTGAATTTTTTGTGATTTTTAAGTCTGTATAGTATGAAGGTTGTAATTACCAACCCCCTAAAATAGGGCTATTGCTTTTGTATGTTTTGGCGATTATGTAGGTATTCTTAAATGTGTAGTACATAAGAACTCTTTTGATGTTCGCTTTTGTTTACTTATTTTTCCCGAAACTGTTGTACTTTTTTCGCCCTATTGAGTTTAAATCTATGGTAGCTTTTATATGCAAATAGTAAGCACTCATCAAAGTAACGTAATCTCGTCTCCCGTGATTTATTTTTGATAGATATTTCACTTCTAAACGTGTATTTATTGCGTCTTACTTCCCGATTGTATTCTTTTACATCGTGCAGCACTTCTTTTAATTGCATTGTGTAGCTTTGTTTGTTTATAGCTCTTGATTGTTTCTCCCGTTTAATTCTGCCCTTGTCTTTTGCCTTTACTCTCATAAAATAGTTTATAGCCGTACGCTCTGCAATATTCAAGCATTGGGCTATCTCTTTAAATTTCAAGCCTTTTGAATATAACGCCATTATTTGAAATTCTCGTTTAGTGATTTCGTTCATCTGTTCCTCACTCTGTAATATTATCGACTGTCTGTTTTTGCTGTAATTTTGAAATTCCTTGTACCCTCATACTGTACGGGATTTTATAGGGATTTATATGTTGCTTTGATTTCGTTCATTTATTCCTCTTTCGACTGGGCGTTTTCTTTTTTAACTCAACCTCTACGGCTTCAAATTCTACACCCTGACGTTTCAGTATCTCTTTTATTTTTTTGATAACCTCTTTTTCTTTTGCCTCTTTGCTCATTGTTTCCCCTTGGCGATGTTCACAAGCTCTCTAAGCTCTGTTAATGGCAATGCCAACTCTCTTATGTTCGGTATGACTATCTTCGCTTCTACACGTGTTAAAACGCCTTTTAAACCGTTCTTGTATGCTTTGTCGTATATCACGATCTTCTCTATCATGCCCATACCTATTAACGGTGTGTTTATGTAATAGGTGTCTGTAGGTATTCCCTCTTTTGTAAAGTGTCGCGTCACGTCAAACTGCTTTTGCAATGCTTCTATGCTTGGCTTAATTTTGAGATCAATACAAACGTCAATATTTGAAACACTTTTAACCACTGAAAGAATTTTGTTAATCAGTTCTCTTGCTGGCGGTGCTTTGTGGTATTGCTTCATGCCAAATATTACCATTGTTGCCTCTCTGTATTTTGGCGGTCTCGATGAATTGTAATAGTATATGTTCTGTCTTTCGAGCTGGTATGCTGTCGTCACCTCGTCATCTGTTAGCCGTCTTTTCAATTTAGCCATTATCTTTTTATCTTTGCTGCTGATCTTGTGCCATATGCCTATTTTCTGTAGTGCTTCTAGCTTATATTCTTTACTAAATTTTATTCTTATAGTGTCGATAGAAAACTCTTCATTTTCAGCACTGTTGAAATTCTCCAAATAAGCTTCTAATTCTGCTAAAATATCCATCTGAATTAACCTTGTTTTTTACCTACATTAAGAGATTGATTTCTTAATGTAGATATTGCGATATTTCCAAAGCCCCCGCCTGCCGTCGCTGCGGCTTGGTGCAGGGTCTTAAATAGTCTAATACGCTTAGACTACATTGTATTTAGTTGTACGGGGTGTTTTTTTTAAGCTTAAACGTCATTTTCCGACTCTTTTTCTACTAAACTTTTACTAACTTTTTTAACGCTGCTTTTTCCTGTCAATTTTGCCAAATATTTTTTAGCTTTTTCGACATTCTCGATTGTATGGTTTAATTTCCTTTTGAGGTGTCTGCCCTCTGTCGGTTCGTTCCACTCAATCAGCTCTATGCCTTGATCTTTAATGTGCCCGAAATACTGGTTTGTATTGCTCGCGAATACATCGCTACTTATAAGTGTTTCGCCTTTAAGTAGCTTTGTTAGTATTTTTGCGGTGTGCGATAGTTTGGCACTCATGCCGTCACCTCGCCCAACTTAGTGGCGATTGCTTCCATTGAAAAATATGCATCTGCCCCTATGTACTCAACAATCTCTCTGTAAGGGTCTCCCTGATCGTGTGCTTCTGCTAGTGCATTACAACGATTAAGTAATGTTTCGAGCATTTCAAAGCCACGTTCGCCGCCCTGTGTCTGTGCTGTGTCTAACATCGTTTGCAGCTCAACAATCATAAGCATTTGTATTTCGCGGCAACTCATGCAGCACCGCCCATGAAAATTTCTAGCTCTTTTCGTTGGATGATCGTTACGCGTTCACTAAGTTTCGTTGTCTTGATTTTCCCCTGCTTTACATACATCCATATTGTCGATAAACCAACACCTAAAAACTCCGCTGCCTCTTTCGGTCTAAAGTTCTGTTTTTCCATTGTATATACTCCAACAATTTGAAGCATAATCGATTACGCTTTATGTGATTGAGAAGATTAGCTTTATCTGTTTCTAAACTCTAAAGTGTATTTTTAGAGTTCATCTTAATCTAAAGGGTAGATTATTAAAATATGAGATTTTTCGCATTTTGATAGGTGTACAGGGTTAAGACTAAATTAAGAGTATCTTTATATTAAACTAATGAGCTGTGTTTTGTCTAAACTGGTTATGGAGAGGTGATATTTTTTCTGTAGTGAATCTAAATATTCTGTAATGTGGTTTTTATTTTTATACGGCATTTTTTCCATGGAATTTTTGGCGTTATTTTCAATATCGTTAATATACTCATTTAATAGAAATTTCAATTCTGTACGTTGATAACTTCCAGTTATTAATGGGAATGTATCAAGATCGTTTATCACTTTCTCGGCGTTTTTAATGAGGGCAAACTGCTGCCTTTCTATCCTTCTTTTATTTAGCTTTCCCTCTATTTCACTATTTTTGGATTTAGTATATTTATGACTTTTTCTATAATCTTCTGCATAGTGCAAAAACATCATAATTCGTGTAACTCGTATTGAGCCATTTTTTTTAGTCCCAACACAAGGAATAAATGGTCGTACAGGCAATTGCATAAAAAAGTCCATGAAAGCCGCTATGTGTTGTGCCTCTTTTTTAGTAAAAAAGTCTTTTCCTGTGCGCTCGTACCAAATACAAACCAATGGGTGAATAGTCATTTTTCACCCTTTACACCATCAAGATAATCACTCCACCACTGCATAAGCTCTTTACGGGCTTGTAAGTGTTCAGCATGGTTATAGGCTGCCTTGATTGTATTGCGTTCGCTGTGTGCTAATTGTCGTTCTATAACGTCACTACTATGCCCATGCTCGCCCATGTGTTCATGTGCGATAGTGCTAAACATACTTCTAAAGCCATGAGAGACAATCTCATCTTTTGTGAAGCCCATTCGCCTTAGTGCATAGTTAAGTGTGTTCTCGCTCATGAAGCGGTCTTTATAAACGGCATTGGTAAAAACGTATTTGCTATGCCCTGTGTATTTGTGCAGCTCTTTTAACACTTCGATCACATACGGAACTAGCGGCACAATGTGAGGCTTTCGCATTTTCATTTTTTTGGCTGGTATTTTCCAAAGGGCATTTTCAAAGTCTATCTCCGACCACTCCGCCGCCCTTAGCTCTCCTGGGCGCAATGCAACATACGGGGCAATCTGTAAGGCACACTTTGTAACATAATCACCTTGATAACCGTCTATCGCTGCTAATAAGCCCTTAATCCCTTTTCGGTCGGTGATAGTCGGGTGATGGCGCACTGTTCGTCTCTTGATTGCGTATTTCTTATCGAGATCAGCAACGATGTTATGCGGTGCTTTGTCTGTTGTAACGGCATATTTAAAAATGCGCTCTAAGAGGTTAATAGTCTTTTTTGCAACTTCAATGGCTTCGCGCTCCTCGATCTTGTCTATGACTATTTGCAAGTCTGAACGGGTAACGCTGCTTATAGGTTTTTCGCCTATGACTTTCTGCACATTGTTTTCAAAATAGCTGGTAAGTTTTTTATAATATCCTGCGGATAGATCGCCCTTAATCTTGTTGAGGTATTCCGCTGCCACTCCATTTAACGTGTTTATAGCTTCGCTTTCTTCTGCCAGTCTAGCTGCCTTCGCTGTGTTACGTTCTTCTGCAGGGTCTGTTCCTAAAGCTATTTTGGTTTTGTTATCTTCTCGCAACTTTCGTGCTGCGGCTAAACTGATCGTTGGATATGCCCCTAAAGCGATACGTTTTTCTTTTCCATCAAAGCGATATTTCAACCGCCAAAGCTTTCCCCCTGTCGGCATGATAGAGAGGTACAAACCGCCGCCGTCAAATAGCTTGTATTCCTTCTCTTTTGCCCTTGCTGCCTTTATCTCTTTGTCTGTTAAGGGGGTAGTCTCTTTAGCCATTTATGAGCCTTATGGGGATAGATTTTCTTCACGCTTAAGTACAAAAGCCTAAATATCCCCAATTCTATCCCCATAATCTTTAGACAACACTGAATTGTAATGAACTGTGTTAGACTAACAAATGGCTTTAAATATCGTATGTAAGGGGTCTTTGAAGTGTTTAATAGAGGGCTTTAAACTGTGAAGTGGTCTCCCCACGAGGACTCGAACCTCGAGCTAGGCCTTAGGAGGGCCCTGCTTTATCCAGTTAAGCGATAAGGAGAAAGAGAGGCTGACATTATATCGAACCTAGCTTTTATCATTGCACCGGTGGCATTTGGGGCTGTCTTACTGGAGGAAACCGCGGTGGTGAAGAGTATCCGGGCTTCCCGCCACCCTCTCCGCTCGAAAAGCTGCCCTCTTGATAGATCTCTGTTACATTGGGACGAATGCCGTAAATGGCATGGTACTCTCTGACCGCCCCTTTAAAGTACTCCCTTCGTTTTTTGTCCCCTCGTTTGACCACCTGCTGGATCTGATACTGCCCGGCTAAAGTGATCTCCTCTTTGCAGTATGCCAAATAGCTTATGGCGCTATCGATAAGCTCATTGACCAGATCATAGTTTTTGCGATATGAGAGATTGCCCTTTTCGTTCATCATGTACAGTGCCATATCGTAAGCCTCTCTGCGATCGCTGCAACTCTGGGCAGATAGAGTTGTGCTGGCGACCAGTAGCAATATAGCTGCTGTTAGGAGCAACTTTTTCA
>NZ_JBFFOH010000119.1:0-7680 GCF_041562805.1 Sulfurovum sp.
AACGGAGCCAGATATGCTTCAAAATCTTAGTGGGTTTCACTATACACTATGGAAAGAGTTAGAGCTCGAACAGAGATGGAATACAAAATTTTACGGTAAAAAAGGCACAGCTGACCACATCCTTTTGCCACCCACTCTCTTTGATAAAAAGGGCATAGAATATGTCAATAACTCTTTTAAAGTATTTAAAAGAGCATATCTTTTTACAAAACACGGATATATCAACAGGTGGGAGTATAAAAAAGGAAAACACAGAGGGAAAGGATACTCTGATCATTTGCCACTTTATGCTTATTTTGATACAAAACCTTATGTACCGGGTGCAGATAAAGTAGCTGTGCAGACAAAACGAGTTACAAAAAATATAGAATACTTCTATACAAAAGAGGTCTTGGAAAATGAAGTGCTTCTTCACGATGCTGTAGTAATCTGGAAGCATAAAGGAAATGCTATTATCAAACAGTCAAAAGAGGGAAGAGGTGTTTTTCTATATGGCTGTGCAACAACATTGGAAGTGGGTAGGAAATATGATCTTCTTGTGCGGGCTATGAAAGCCTATAAAGGGTTAAAAGAATTAACACATGTGTATGTATTGCAGGATAAAGGTGAAGAAAATATATCTGACTATTTTCTGAAACAAAGAGATCTGTCTGATAAGATCGTATCTAGACAAAATGAAGTTTTCAAAGATATCGTGGGAGTGTATGAAAATAAGTATCTTTATGTTGATGGGTGGAAAATCCTCATCTATTTTAAAAAGAAGAAACTTACGCCTCCAAATGGAAGTCGGCTAAAGATACACTATGCACATCTTGGTTATTATAAGAAATTACAGTTAGTGATCTACAGTAAAAAAGATTTTGAGATATTGGAGTAAATATGGAGTATTATAGTTGGATTTTGGCGTTTCATGTAATGAGTTTTGTCTCTTGGATGGCAATGTTGTTTTACTTGCCAAGACTGTTTATCTATCATCGTGAAAATGCTGATACTAAAGCATTTACAGAGATCGTAGAGATTCAAGAGTATAAACTGTTTAAATACATAGGCGCACCGGCAATGTGGGCGACTATCATCTCTGGTGCAGTGATGCTTTATTTAAATTCAGGCATTTTTTCAAGTGGCGGTTGGATGCATGCAAAATTACTGTTTCTTGCCTTTCTTATTGCGTATCATTTCTCTTTAGACAGTATTCGAAAAACGCTTATAGTTAATCCACATTATAAAAGCAGCAAGTACTTAAGGATCTATAATGAAGTACCGACACTGCTTATGATATTTATTGTCATCATGGTGGTGGTCAAACCCTTTTAATGCATTTGTGTTATAATCTGACACTAATATAAGCTTAGGTGTAGATTGAAGCTTTAGTATGAAAAATATATAAATAAAAAAGGAAAATAGTATGGAATTACCAGCTATCACATTACCAAAAGTAGAACTTCCGTTCGATATCCCAGTTTTATTACACCCTTTAGTAGACCATTTTATTATTGCTTTACCTGTAGTGATCCTCTTGTTAGAGCTTATGAATCTGATCATGAAGAAAAAAGCAGTCGGTGGTGTTTCTTTCTTTTTGATTCTTTTAACTGTTATCGCAGCTGTTGGGGCTTACTTTACAGGACTAGTGGATGGGAAAGAAGCGTATCCTGCATTAACTGAAGCTGCGAAAGAAGCACTTTCTGAGCATAAACTTTTAGGAACATATTTGATGTTGGCATCAGGTGTGGTATTATTGTTTAAGTTACTCGCTATGATCACAGGAAAAGGTATTATAAAAGGTTTATATCTTTTAATTCTCATTGCATTTGTTGCAGGTATATTTGAACAAGGAAAAGAGGGTGGAGAACTTGTCTATAAGTATGGTATGAATGTGGAGCAAGTGAAGGTACTGGATGATGAACTCTTTGACTTAAAAGAGGAGCTTGAAGAAGCAACAGAGAAAACAGAAGTATCTATAGAAGTAGAGAAGACAGAGACAGTTGAAGTAGATGCTGTGTCTGTAACACCAGAAGGAACGACACCTGTGGAAATGATCCAGGAAACAGTGACTGAAAGTGTAAAAATGAAAGTAGAAGAAGAAGTAGTTCCTGAGGTAAAAGAAGCAGTAGAAACACTAAAGGTTGAGGGTATGCCAGAAGAAATGGTACAACCTCAGATCGCTACACACTAAAAACCTGAATTTTCAGGACTTACGATCCGCCATCTCCGGCGGGTTCATACTCTATATCATATCGATCATCATCCACTTTTGTTTTTAGATTTGAAAGATACTTCGCCATCTCTTTGGTTTGGTTCTCATCAAGTGCTTTAGCAAATGATACCATTACTGTACCAAAGGCAGAACGGGGCTTTCCTTGTTGTAAGTCTTTTAGTCTTCTAAGTAATACATCTTCACGTACTCCCTGTAATCTTGGTGATGCCCCCATACCTTCACCATACATTCCATGGCAGCTATTACAAGCATTTTTAAGATATAGAGCTTCCATGTCACTATTGGCATGAGAAAATAATAATAATAAGGTAGTAAAAATAAAGATTTTTTTCAAAGTATATGTCCTTACTGTAATATCATGACATTTTAACTAAAAAATGTGGATGGAAAATGAAAAGAATCATCAATAGATGATTCTTGCCAAATAAAGTCCTTCTGGAGGGGCAAGTTTAGTGGTGTGCTTCTTTTGACATTTCAATTGTTCCTGAAGTTGTGCCAGGGTCATTTCGTTTTTTGCACATAACATGGCAGCATCCACCATCATACGTACCTGAGAACGTAGAAATCCGTTGGCTTGAAAATAGATGAAGTGATAGCCATTACGTTCAACATGATCTGTACGAGAGATTTCCCGGACAGTGGTATGCGTCACAGTACCGGTTTTATGAAAAAAATTAAAATCATGTTTTCCTTCAAATGTTTTGAGTGCCTTGGCCAGTAAATCAGGGTTGAATTCTTGATAATATGAAACATATTTTTGTTCAAATACAGAAGGTTTATGTGTTTTAAATACATATCGATAGACTCTTTTTTTAGCAGAAAATCGTGCATGGAAATCATTGCTTACAAGAGAGATATGTTTAAAAGAAATATCTGCTAACTTTCGATTTAAATTGAGTTTGAGTTTCTCCAGGTCAGTCCAGAAATTGGGCAGGTCAAAGTGTATGACCTGGCATGTGGCATGTACCCCGGCATCAGTTCTTCCACTTCCAACGATAGGTGAGTGTATCTGTAAAGAGGAAAGTGCCTCTTCAATGGCAGTAGTGATGGTCATTTTTGTAGATCTTTGTTTTTGAAAGCCCTGATACTGACTACCATCATAACTTATGACTGCTTTTACACGCATATCTTGATCATTAGAAGTACTTGGATACACGTTTTTTAAAGAGCCATTGACCGAGTATCGCAACGATAACAACGGCTATGACTAAGACAAGAGGAGTTCCCCATTTTTCCAAAGAAGATGCGATCATATAGAAGAATAGTGTAGTAATAAAGATAACTAAAAATGAACGGTTCGATTGATAGCGCGGGTTTATCATAGTAAAAGAAGCAACAAGATAAACTGAAAGTAATGGGATGAGACTTATAAAAATAAAAAATATCATTCTACGCATTAACTTTATGTCTTTTGGTACATCGCTCCAGTATGATACGACACTTTTAAATTGAAACCCTCGTTTTGGTGAATTATCAAAGACTTCTACTGTTTCATATTCTGCTTGTTGTAGTTTTGTGTCTGTGTAAGTATAAGCATATCCTTTATGCAGAAGTAAAGAAGTCACATTTGCATTACGGTTAATTTGACCTGTTTGAGATGAGAAGAATTGTTCATCTGCTTTATTTGTACGATTATAGATGACGATATCATGAAAGGTATCATCTGTTTTATCTTTGACATACATATAATAGTTTCCAAACTTTTGACCCAACTCTCCTGGAACAATATTTAGTTTTGCTTCACTTCTCTTTTCTTCTTTAAAAGCTTTATAGAATTGTTTACTCAGAGGCATAGCGAGTAAGGAGATGGTAGCTAATAGGAGTGAGAAAAGAAGACCAAGAAGCAGTAAGCTTCTGAGTATCTTTTTTGATTTCAGACCAAGTGCGTAGAGTGCTATGAGTTCATTGGCTTGAGAAAGATTGATGAGGACATTTGCCAAAGCAGCAACAAAAGAGAGAGGTAGCGTATAAAAAATAATTTCTGGTATAGAATAACTGTAAAGTAAGAGCAGTTCTTGAATGTCGATCTGTATCTTAGATGTCAGTGCAGATATTCTCACCAAAAATACGAGAGATATAATAATGAAAAATGGTAGAAATATCGTCAAGAAGGACTTTGTGAAATTTGATGATATATACCCTTTTACATTAACCATAGATGATAGTTTCCAAAAGTTGAGTGGCCTGTGTATCATAGAGGTACACGATGAAGGTAGCCAAGGCTAAGAAAGGGACAAAAGGTACTCCTTTTTCCCTCCAAATGAGTGCAGGTATCATAGCTAACAGGGCCGATAGGAAGAGTGCGACAAAAAAGTTTGGAAATCCAAGTAGTGCACCCATAGTACCAGCTACGATGACATCAGCACCACCCATAGCCTGTTTTCTGGCAAGGAGCGAAGAGAGTAAGCCTATAAGGTAAAGTCCACCCGCTGCGATACTTGCATAGAGAAGTGCCATGAGGAATTCAGGTTGCACAATGGCAAAAGCAAGTGCAGCAAAGTTTACATTGTCAGGTACTGCCATATATTTGAAGTCTATCATCACAAGCGCAAACAATGCAGCAAATGAAGCAGCAATGAAAGGTAGATACCAGACCAATCCTAATTTGAAATAGAGTGCAACAAAGATGACGCCTGTAAGCAATTCAACTATCGGGTATTGTGCAGATATATTTTCTTTACAAAAATAACATTTTCCTCTCAAAAATAACCATGAGAAGATAGGGATATTATGCCACCATTTCAAACTATTTTGACAGCTTTGGCATTTGGATGCAGGAAAGACGATACTTTCCCCTTTTGGTATACGGTAGATGACGACATTTAAAAAGGAACCGATCATTGCTCCAAAGATAAATACGATAATAGCTATTTCTATTAAAATGGTTTCTGGCATTATATTCCTCCAAAACGTCTGGTACGTTGTTGATAATTTTCTATAATTTCAAGCATCTCTTCGGATGTAAAATCAGGCCAAAGTGTAGGTGTAAAGTACAATTCAGCGTAGCTTAGTTGCCAGAGTAAAAAGTTGGAAACACGTTCTTCACCACTGGTGCGTATGAGTAGATCTATATCGCTATAGGGTGTTTGTAATGCAGATGAGATATCTTCTTCTGTAACACGTGATTTACCCTGTTTGATGAGGGTATTGACCGCATGGGTTATTTCCGCACGACCACCATAGTTGAGTGCAAGTATTTGTGTGAGACTTGTATTGCTTTTAGTCAGTTCTTCTGTCTCTCTGATGCGTTTTTGTAAAGATTTTGAAAATGAACTAAGATCTCCAATCGCCTGGAAACGAATATTTTGTTCCTGATAGGTTGTAAGTTCATTTTTGAGGTATTTATCTAACATTTTCATGAGAAACTCGACTTCTAATTTAGGTCGCTTCCAGTTTTCTGTACTAAATGCATAGAAAGTCGTGGTCTCTATAGTTGGATGGTTCGCACAACATGTAGTGATCTCACGAATTATCTCTGCTCCCTCTTCATGACCTTTAGTACGATTGAGGCCTCGTTTTGTAGCCCATCTTCCATTGCCATCCATAATAATAGCGAGATGTTTTAAAATATGTTTAGACATTTATATCTTCTTTATGGATGAGTTTTTTTGATTCATGCAATATCTTACCAGAGAGAGTGAGCTTATCTGCACGGCCTAAAGAAATTTGTGTATCTTTAGTAATAAATGTAATTTCATTTTCATTACCACCAAAACTTTTGGCATCTTTTAAAAGGTTGTAACATACAGCATCTACTCCCTTTTTATCTAAAAGTGAAACGGCATTATTTAATCCCTTTTTTGTATCCATTTCAGCTTTAAAGCCCACTGTTTTGATAGCACTTTTGTCTATAGTTGCTAGCACATCGGTTGTCTGTTTGAGTTCAATGTTCCATGTATTCCCAAGTTCGGATTTTTTAAGTTTACCGCTCTGTGGCGATTTTGGTGTAAAGTCTGCGATGGCTGCTACCATAAATAAATAGGCCATTTTCAGAGTATGCTTATCTGTGGTGACGTTTTTAACAGATGTTTGTGTGGCATCTAAAATATCTTTGGCATCATGGGCTTCTATAGTATTAATAGCTGATGGCAGGTCTTCAAACCCCATAGTAGAAATATAGGATACATCTGCTCCTCTTAAATAGAGTGCGACACAGAGTGACTTGGCCATTTTCCCAGACGAAAAGTTCGATATATAGCGTACTTCATCTAGTTTTTCCCGTGTTCCTCCACCCGTTACAATGACAGGTCTATTTTCCCAAAATGGATCACTATATAATGCTTTTGCAACTTCAAAAAATATTTCTGTTGGTTCTGCCAGTGCACCACTTCCAACATCTCCACAAGCAAGGAGTTTATCCTGCGGGTTAATCATGTCATAGTTATTTTTTTGTAAAAATGTAATGGCATTGCATGTAGCAGTTTTCGCAAGCATCTGCGTATTGGCTGCAGGAGCAATGAGGATCTTGTCTTTAAATGCCAATGCAGTTTGGGTTAAAATATTATCAGCAATACCTTGTGCAATTTTGTTAATAGTATTGGCAGTTGCAGGAGCAATGATAAAAATATCACACTTTTTACCCAACTCTATATGATTTAGCTCACTAGCCCAAGATTCGCTCTCTTCAGTTAAAACAGGATTACGTGTAAGGGCTTCAAAAGTCAGTGAGGATACAAAGCGTTGGGCTGAAGGACTCATAACTACATGTACAGAAGCCCCAGCTTTTACAAAAAGACGTGCCAAGTCGCAAGCCTTATAGGCAGAGATACTTCCTGTTACACCTAAAAGTATAGACTTCCCGGTTAAATCAACTTGCATCTTATTTCTCTCCAAAAAATTTATAAAAGAAGTTTTTGATGGTTTTCATTGGCGCTCTTGAAATAGCAAGTTCACCCTGTGCTACATTTTTGTTTATGGTACTTCCTGCTGCGATCATAACATCATCTGCTATGATTACAGGGGCAACAAGTTGTGTATCTGAACCTACAAATACATTTTTACCAATAATAGTCTGATATTTGTTTTTACCATCGTAGTTACAGGTGATGACACCAGCACCAATGTTGGAACCTTCATCTACAGTAGCGTCCCCTATGTAGGCAAGATGACCCGCTTTTACACCAGTGAGTGTTGATTTCTTTACTTCAACAAAGTTACCGATATGTGTGTTGATAAGCTTAGTATTTGGTCTGATTCTACCCATAGGTCCTACATCCGAATTTTCAACATGTGCATCTTCAATGACAGAGTGCGTTTTAATGTGTGAAGCAATGATATGTGAAGCACCTTGGATACTCACACCATTTTCCAACATACATTCACCTTCAAAGGTGGCTCTTGAGTCGATGTAAATGGTCTCTGGTAAACGCATAGAAACACCAGCTTTCATCCACTCCGTTTTAATACGTCTTTGAAGTATCTCTTCTGCATGAGCAAGGTCAAGCTTAGAATTCACACCTTTAAAC
>NZ_JBFFOH010000120.1:0-7672 GCF_041562805.1 Sulfurovum sp.
ACGATTACTTTACTTTATTTTGTTACAATAAATAAGATTTGGCTCATATTATAATAAATATAAGGAATGAAATGAAAAAGGTATTGATTGGATTATTGATTATGTCAACTGTTTTACTAGCAGAGTTAACGCAAGTATGGGCGACACCACAGTATGCTGAAAAAAATATCAAGATAATAGATATACGTACACCTACTGAGTGGAGAGAGACGGGTATTGTAAAAGGTTCTTATACGATTATGTTCTTTGATGAAAAAGGGAACTTTAATATAGAGATTTTTTTGAAACAGTTAGACATGGTTGTTAAAAAGGATGAGTCGTTCGCACTCATATGCAGAGTAGGTAGTCGTACGGGTATGGTTTCTGAATTCTTATCAGAAAGACTAGGGTATAAGGTGACTAACCTCAAAGGGGGGATCATGAAAATGATACATGAAGGTTATAAAACTGTACCATACAATCCATAATCTTCTCAAACTTGATTGACATAGACTAAACTATTTTGATATAATTTATTTAAAATTAGAGAAATATATTATTTTAGGAATAACATGTCAAAAAGTTTATATGAAACACTCGGTGTAAGTGAAAATGCTTCAGCCGATGAAATTAAAAAGTCTTATAGAAAGCTCGCAAGAAAATACCACCCGGATATTAATAAAGATGAGAGTGCCGTAGAAAAGTTTAAAGAGATAAATGCAGCATATGAAGTGCTCTCTGACACTGATAAAAAAGCACAGTATGACCAGTTTGGTGATCAGATGTTCGGTGGACAGAATTTCCATGACTTTGCACAAGGACAGGGTGGAGGCGTAGACCTCGATGAGATACTTAGACAAATGTTTGGTGGCGGAGGTGGCGGCTTCAGTGGCGGCTTTGGTGGAGCACAACAAGGTGGTTTTGGTGGCTTTGGTGGTCCTGACCTTGATATGCAGGCACGTATCACTGTACCCTTTATGGTCTCTGTGAATGGTGGAAAACATAATGTATCTGCCAATGGTCAAAACTTTGATATTAAGATCCCCGCAGGAATTAAAAGTGGTGAGACAATGCGTGTGCGTGGTAAAGGTAAACAGTACCGGGGGCAGGCAGGAGACTTACTTATACAGGTAGAAGTCGCCGCTTCGGATGAGTATGAAAGAAAGGGTGACAACCTCTATAAAACATTTGATGTTCCTTTGAAGGAAGCGCTGTTTGGTGGTAAGATAGCTATTGAAACACCAGAGAAGGAAGTTTCACTTAAAGTACCGCAAAATACTAAAAATGGTCAAAAGTTTAGACTTAAAGGTAAAGGTGTTGCTGACAGAAAAACTGCGTTGAGAGGTGACTTGTATCTCGTTGCCAATGTGGTTTTACCTGATGTGGATACATTGGATGTTGAACTTAAAGCAATGATAGAAGCAAAACTCTAAAGGATTTTTTATGCATAGTTATGACGAACCGGTGTACCTTATTTCAGTAGTAGCTACCATGTTAGACATACATCCACAAACACTCAGACAGTATGAGCGTGAAGGATTGGTAGAACCTTCGCGTACACAGGGACGTATGCGTCTTTATTCACAACGTGACATTGAACGTATGAAACTCATTTTACGATTAACACGTCAAATGGGTGTGAATCTTGCCGGTGTAGACATTGTACTTCAACTTAAAGAGCAGATAGATAGTATGCAAGAAGAGATAGATCAATTACGTGAAGAACTGAGTAAAGTAAACCGTAATGGCTCTGTACATGTAAGTAAAGCGTTGGTCACAAAAAGTTCTTATGACATTATTATTTTTGAGGATTAAATAAGAAAAACGATTGTATATTAAAAATTATTATATACTATCTACATGAAACAGCAAAAATATTATATATTTCTTCAAAAACAAATACTCCTGATGATAGGACTCTCGCTTATCCCCGGATTAGTCTATGTTATGTTTGGGTTGCTGTTTGACGCTGCTCTCCCTGCAGAATTGTGGTATACCGCGCTTATACTTATTTCTTTCTATGGATTTTCTATTTATAATGAATTTGATCTACGTAAAATGAATGAAGCAGAGTTAAAACAATGGTATAAGAAGCTGACATGGTTTATGTATGCTATTTTTTCTTCCTGGTCGGTGATATTTGTACTGTATGTTGGTTATGATGAATATAATTTGCATTATATTGCCATATTTACGCAACTGGGTGCTTCTGTTGTAGCATCTGCATTATTAGTATCTGATAAAAAATTATTTGTTCCTATTTTGGTAACGTTGATGTTCCCCTTGACTACTTATTTTCTGCTTGTTGGTACATGGTATGGGTATATACTGTCCTTTTTTTCTCTTATATTTTTGGCTGTTTTACTTTATGCAGCCTATAATACTTATTCATTGATTCAGAAGAATTATTATCAGGCACAACATGATGTATTGACAGGGCTTTATAACAGAAGATATTTCATGGAGTATATGGACTCTTTGAATGAAAGATTAGAAGAGAATGATAAAATTGCATGTATTTTTCTTATTGATCTAGACCACTTTAAAAAGATCAATGACTCTTTAGGACATGAGATAGGTGATAAACTCTTGATAGCAGTTTCTAAACGTATAGAACTTTATGTGAGTGAAACACATATGGTAGCACGATTAGGTGGTGATGAGTTTATCCTTGTGAGTAAAGAGTTAAGTGAAAAAGAATTTGAATCTACTCCAGATCAGACCTTTGCAGAAGGTCTACTTAACGTGATTAGACAACCTTATATTATTGATAGTCACCACTTGCATATCAGTGCAAGTATTGGGGTACATCGACTGAATCCTGGCTCCTTATTATTTAGTGCGAATTTCATTAGAGAAGTGGACATAGCAATGTATGAGGCGAAGGCACAAGGACGAGATGGTGTTATCATATTTAATAAGGAGCTTGAGGAAAGAGTTGAAAGACATCTTCTGATAGAACAGAAACTTCATCATGCAATTAAAGAAAAGAAAATAAAAGTATATTACCAACCACAATTTGATAGGGATGAAAACCTGATAGGCTGTGAATCCTTAGTCAGATGGAATGATAGTGAGTTGGGAGTACTAAGTCCTGAAGAATTTATACCTATAGCAGAAAATACGGGTTTGATCCTCGAGTTGGGTAGCTATGTATTACAAGAGGCATTTGAAACTTTACATCGATGGGATGGAAAAGGAAAAAAATTAAAATCTTTTTCGATCAATATCAGTATGAGACAAATTTTATGTGAAATATTTATAGAAGAAATAGATGGTTTAATGAAGAGTTATTTTCCTCAAAAAGAGAATCAACCCAAAATATTTTTTGAGATCACAGAGCATGTATTTGCTGAAGATATGAAAAAAGTAATTTCTATAATGAATAGATTGAAAGAACTGGGTATCTCTTTTTCGATAGATGACTTTGGTACAGGGTATTCATCTTTAAGTTATTTAAGTGTTTTGCCTATAGATGAAGTGAAGATAGATAAAACATTTATTGCACGCTTTCATGATAGTAAGAGTGATAAGAAAATGATCAGTACTATTATCTCCATAGCTAAGAATTTTAATTTGAATATTGTCGCTGAAGGAGTAGAAACATTTGAGCAGCTTGCTTTCTTAACTCAGAATGACTGTGATGTATTTCAAGGCTTCTATTTCGAAGAGGCACTTCCTCAAAGCAAGTTTGAAGAGAAGTATATTTTTATTTAACTGCCTCTGCAATGAGATGTATGGCCATGCCATAACTTGTTGAATTGTTATAGCGTGTGAGGACACGAAAGTTTTTTGCTCCCAACCATATGTCATCATGGATAAGGTTACGGTTTTTAAGTAAGTATGCATTAGGCTCATTAAAGGGCTTTAAAGGCTTAACACCATGCTTTAAGATAGTTTTTAATGGTAACATTCGTCTGTGACTTGTTTTGAGTGCTGAATAGCGTTTCCCTTTAAATTTTGTCGGTATAGCAACCTGAGCTCCTTTTTCCCAACCGTTCTTATGCATGAATTTAGCGATGATACCTATACCGTCTTCCAAGCTCCATGGATCTTTTTTCCCATCACCATTGTAATCCATACCATACTTTAGAAATACAGACGGAACCTGTTGCACAACACCCATTGCCCCGGCAAAGGAACCTTCCAGATTTTTGATATCATAACCTTGTTTTCTTGCCATTAAAAAGAGATGTTCAAACTCTGACTTGAAAAATTTTTTCATACGGTTTTTATGAAAGGCGAGGGTAGCCAGCGCGTCCAATACATTATAGTCACCAGTATACTCTCCAAATTTACTTTCCACGCCGATAAACCCAACGATATATCCCATATCAACCTTATATTGTTTACTGGCCCTCAAAAGTGTTTTATAGTATTTCTTTTTGAATTTTTTGGCTTTGTTGAGAGTGATGGGGTCAAGAACATGTGCTTTGTATCGTTCCCATGGACCGTTGGTTGTTCCCACTTTATATTTACCTGTATATCTGGCTAAAGTATCGCGGTCAAGTTTTGCATCTTCTAGTACAGACGTTATATAGGAACGTTTGAAATGATGTTTTTTAACCATCATATTGATGAAGTTTTTGACTTCTTTTTTGGCTAAGAAATCATAGGGAACAGGGGGACGGTCATCGTTAGCCAGTAGTGAATATGGAAGAAGTATTGCGAGTAAAAGTAGTTTAGTAAACTTCAAGTATTTTCCTTATATATTATTTAGTATCAATAGGCTATCCCGATAGATGGGCTCATCTATGAATCCATATTTTTCATCCATAAATCCGTTTATGCCTTGTGCCGAATTCGTTTCAAAAACCTCTTTGATATGTCTAGCTCTCTCTAGTTCATATTTATTAATACTAAAAATCTCATTTGCAATCTGTACTTGCTTTGGTCCCATACATGCTTTGGTCTCAAACCCCATCATTTTTTCTCTTTCACACCATGCTTTGAACGTCTCTGTATCATTATATTTCTGGAACATAAAAGAGATGGGATGGATACCTGCAGTTTTGGAATCTACCAAAAACTTAGAGAGAATGTAGTCTATAGTAGGATTTTCCAGAGTGACTAAAGACTGAGGTAATCCAAGGGAAGTTAGAAGATCCAAGATGCCTATATTTGCTGTGGTAAGACGTTCATCTATCCTTAGTGCACTTAAGCTCTCAAAAGCCTCTTTTGTTTCGAGAGAGATATGTAACTCTTTATCTTCTGAGAGTAGGGTAAGCGCCTGTGCTATCTCGGTTTGGTTTTTTACTTTTGCCACACGCACGGCATCAAACCCAAAATCATTCAAAAAAGCTATCTCTTCAGCTCCCCCTTCATGTAGAGGGTTGGTACGTACGATGATGAAGGAGTTGGCATGTTCCATATGTGAAAGGAAAAGAGCGATATTCTGCAGTGCTTCTTTTTTACGGGAAGGTGCGATGGCATCTTCAAGATTAAGTGTGATCATGTCAGCATCACTTTCATCCATACGGTTCAGGTGTTTGAGGTTAAGAGGGTTGAGCATCATGTTAGAACGATAGTATCTCTTAACAGCAGGGGCTTTTCGTTTGCTTCCCATCTGTGTTGGCAGTGTGTCTAAAGTATCAAATATCATACTGTTATGGTATCTAAAAATAACCAGAATTAACCCAAAAGAGATATAATTTCCCATGTTGAAATATCTTAATGGTTACGATGACCAGTTAAAAGCACAAGTGCAAACCCTTATTCAGCAAAAAAAGTTGGGTAAGTATCTACTTTCACGCTACAGTGATGTGCATAGCTACTCAACAGACAAAAATCTCTATGCCTATGTGATAGAACTTAAAAATACCCATATGAAAAGTGCATCTCCCATTGCTAAAGTACTTTACGATACCAAGATACGTGATATTAACGCTGCACTTGGAACACATACCTTTGTATCACGTGTGCAAGGTGGAAGGCTCAAGGCAAAGAACGAGATACGTATCTCCCATCTCTTTAAAAAAGTGCCTGAGGCCTTTTTACGGATGATAGTGACGCATGAGTTGGCCCATCTCAAAGAAAAAGAACACAATAAAGCATTCTACAAACTATGCAAGCATATAGAACCTGACTACCATCAACTTGAGTTTGATCTACGTTTATATTTGACCTATCGTGATACTTTTGGGGAGTTATATGTTTGATAGGTTTGTGGATTTAAATAACAGCCGTCACAACCCTCAAAAGTTTGTTACAGTATAATACTTATAAAATTATCAGGGCATCACAGTATGAATAAACTCATCCTCATATTTATCTTTTTGACGGTTTCTATTTTTGCAAGATACGATGTATTCCCAACGCAGGAATGTCCTGCATTTAATAACATGAAACATACGAAAAATACCCATAACGTACATCTAAATACTAACGAAAAATATACGATACTAAAACACCATAAAGGACAAAACCTTATTTTGGTAACAGGGGAACAGCCTGCTCAGAGATGGGTGAACGATACGTGTTTTTCTAAACGTTCGGAATCATCTAATCCAGTCAATGTTGAAAAAGTTGAGAGTCGGATCATTAGTATAGAAGAGGAACTCTCTAAAACATCAACAAGTATTGATTTAACGAAACATACTAAAAAATATGGAAATAAAAATATCTCAAAACAAAACCTCTTGGCACTCTCCTGGCACAATGCTTTTTGTGAAACACACAGGTATAAAAAAGAGTGTAAAAGAAGTATGTTTTCTTTTGGTAGACCCAACTACAGTGAGAAACATTTTGTACTTCATGGATTATGGCCACAGCCTAAAAATAAGATCTATTGTGATGTAGGCAGGGAGGATATAAATTTGGATAAACATAAACAGGGGAACAGACTTCCTGATTTGGATTTGAGTGATACAGTCAAAACACGTTTGCAAAAAGTAATGCCCGGATTTTCTTCAAACCTGCATAAGCATGAGTGGGTCAAACATGGTGCCTGTTATGGTACAGATGCCAATGAATATTATGAAGATTCTATAAGTATGGTAGAACAAATGAATGATTCTAAGGTTGGAGACTTCTTTAAAAAACATATAGGAAAACGCGTTACACTTCAACAGATCCGTTCAGTATTTGACAGAAACTTTGGTCTAGGTACAGGGAAACGTGTGGAGTTGAAATGTGATAACGGATTGATCACTGAACTATGGTTACATCTGGGATCTGGCAGTGATGCTTTAGGCACCCTTTTAAAACAAGGAAAACAAACAAGAAGCCATTGCCAGAGTGGACTCGTAGACAAGGCTGGATTTTGAGTGATAAAGTAGATGTATTAGAAGCACTGAAACATTCAAATGTTTTCTTAACAGGTGGTGCCGGTGTAGGTAAGAGTTATATTACCAATGAAGTGATCTCTGACTTCCGTAAAAGAGGGAAACAGGTAGTTTCCTTAGGTTCAACAGGTGTGAGTGCTGTGAACATCGGCGGGTTCACGGTTCATAGCTTTTTTGTCTTTGGCATCGCTAATAATTTTGATGAGTTGGCTGCGGGAGACAAACGAGCCAAGAAAAGACTTTCAGATCTCAAGAAGGTGCTTAAATCCACAGACCTGATCATTATAGATGAGATCTCTATGGTGAGTACAGACTTGATGGATATGATAGCGTACAGACTGAACAACTACGGATACTTTGGGAAAGTACTTTTTGTGGGAGATTTCTTTCAGTTACCACCTGTCCAAAAA
>NZ_JBFFOH010000121.1:0-7535 GCF_041562805.1 Sulfurovum sp.
GATGCCAAGAGCTTGTTGGAGTTGTTTAGTTAGTCTTTAATCTTAGTGATTTGAGTAAAGCTTTTATCCACGAATTCCACCAATTTCTTCTTTTTTCCATTCGTGTCATTCGTGAAATTCGTGGATTGCTATTTAAGGTCCTTTGAGAAAGAAAAGGGTGTTGCCGAGAGTCTGTTGGATGTGTGGAACATAACCTGCAACAGGTGTTTCATAATCTAACGAAAATGAATAGGTGGGTAGGAAATGCGAATAGCGTCTTTACCAAAAGGGAAACTGTGGTTCGACTATGCGAACTATAAGCAGCAGCCGCGTTTTCTAAACCTTTCGGACGAAGAGAAAGCGATTATAGAGCAGTTCAAAAGAGACGGCTGCTACCTTTACAAAAACGCCATCAGCGACGAGGTCGTTGACACCATCGACGATGCCATAGACGACTGGATGCTCGACAACATCTCCAGCCTGGTGGCCAACAAAAGACCCGACGGCACCTACCCGAGACTCATCGGTCTGCACGAAGAGGTGCCTGCCATAGAGGCGCTGTTCTCAGCTGACATAACACTCAAACTCCAGAACCTGTTGTTCGGGTGCGGCGATTCGCTCTTTACCACGATAACGTTTATACAGGGAAGCCAGCAGCCGCTGCATCGAGACATTCCCGTTTTTAACGTCTCCCCCGACAACTTCTATTTCAGGATCTGGTTCGCACTCGAAGATGCGACAGCAGAGAACGGTACCTTGACAGGCGTAAAAGGCGGCCACAAAGTGGCGGTTGAGAGGCACAAGATGGTACACAAGTTCTACACCCGTTTCGAAGACATCCCCGAACAGGACCCTGTCTTGTGGCATAAACATCAGGACATGTTAAAGCAGCAATACAAAGAAGCCGGTCTCGAAGAGGAAACATTCGAACTCTCCAAAGGCGACCTGCTCATCTGGCATCCGCTCTTTCCGCATGGCGGAAGCGAAATAGAAAATAAAAGGTTAAGCAGGCGGTCTGTTGTGTTGCATGTCACGCTAAAGTAATCTGCAGAGAAGTACTTACTTTTACAGAATGTAAAAAAACTTTCCATCAAAAGTTTACTTGTGAATATAATTAACTTGTACTATATCTTGCTTTAGTTTTATTTTTAATCATAAATATTGTGATAAATTCACAATATTTGTAGTAATATGCTTTAATTAGAAATAGTAAGGATGTAATCATGTTAATCGATTTCACTGTTGAAAATTACATGTCGTTTAAAAATTCTACGACTTTTTCACTAGAAGCGACAAAATTAAAAGATCATACAGAAAATATATTTTCAGTAGGAAAAAACACTTTATTAAAATCTGCTGTCATTTATGGACCTAATGCAAGTGGAAAGAGTAATTTATTTAATGCTATGAGATTTATGAGAAATTTTATTGAAACATCAGCTACAGAATATAAATTAAATGATCCAATTGATGTAGAGCCTTTTGAACTAAATATTTCGACTAAAGATGCTCCCTCTTTATTTGAAGCTACATTTATACATAACGATATCCGTTATAGATATGGTTTTAGATTGGACAAGGATATTGTTCATGATGAATGGTTATTTTATACTCCGCAAGTTAGAGAAACAAAGTTGTTTACAAGAACAAAACAAGATTTTGATTTGTCTAAAGGCTTTACTGAAGGTCGTTTAATTGTAAAAGAAAATAAAACTAGAGAAAATGCACTTTTTCTATCTGTTGTTGCACAATTTAATGGAAGCATTTCAAATGAAATTATTGATTGGTTTAATCAATTCAATATCACGTCAAATGTAGAAAAAAACCATTTTCAGCACTATACGATGGACATGTTACGAAATACAGAAGAAAAATATAAATTATTACAACTTTTATTATCTGTTGATATGGGAATTAAAGACATAGAATTAAAAATAGAAAATATCGAGTATGAAAAACTACTACCTAAATTGGAACAATTAATAGAAAGTCCTGAAAAAGAGGTTGGTAGCATTTCTCGTTCAGAAATTGTAACCAAACGTATGCAATATAATGAATATAATGAATACATTCAAGATATCGAATTTAAACTAGAAAGGGAGTCTACTGGAACTCGAAAGTTTTTATTATTAGCAGGTCCAATTGTTGAAACGCTATCAAATGGAGAAATTTTAGTAATAGATGAATTAGACAATAGCTTTCATACACAAATGACTGAATTTGTTGTAGAATTATTTAATTCAGAAGAAACTAATCCTCACAATGCCCAATTACTTTTTGCTACTCATGATACAAACTTATTGACACATAAATTATTCCGTCGAGATCAGATTTGGTTTACTGAAAAGAATATTTATGGTGAAAGTGAAGTTTTTTCATTAATAGATTTTGGGGCAAGAAAAGACACTTCGCTTGAAAAAAACTATTTAGAAGGAAAGTTTGGTGGTATTCCACACATACATAATCTATTTGCAGAAAAAATGAACAATTCTATAGATGAGGAATAGTTCATGGGAACTGAGGATAGGTTTAAAAAAGCAAAAGTAATAAGACAAAGAGCTATTAAGAAAACTAAACATGTCTCAAAGAGAGTTCTAATCGCTTGCGAAGACACAAAGTCTTCTAGATTTTATTTTGAAAAGATGATAAAAGATTATGGGTTAAGAGGTAAAGTTACTTTTGCAAAGCATTTAGGAACAAACCCAATGAAAGTCTTAGAAGCTATCAAGATGCATCTGGCATTAGATTCTGATTTTGACGAAAAGTGGATTGTAATTGATAAAGATAGTTATTCAAAAAAAGAATTTAATGGAACAATTGCTAGTGCAGCAACTTTAGGTGTTAATGTGGCATATTCTAATGAAGCATATGAATTGTGGTTATTACTTCATTATAAAGATCAAACTGCACATATAGACAGATATAAATTACAAAAAGAACTTAAAAATTTTATAGATTATGAGAAAAATGATCAATTTATATATGAGATTATAAAATCAAAACAGAATGATGCAATTAGAAGGTCAAAAGCATTAGTAAAACACTTTGAAGGTATCAATGGAAAAGTAGATCCATATAATGATAATCCAGTTAATTCTATTTATGAACTTGTTGAGTCTTTACAAAATCTAAAAATCAGTACTGTTTAGTACTAAATAGTGTTAATACAATTAAAATCGTAAGCTGTTTCATTAGTCCTGATTGAATGCAGTTTTATGCAACTTAGATTGATTTTCTACTTTTTTCTAAAAGGCTGTACAGGTGAAGCAATTGCATGTAATTTAACTCTTGGGCCATGGTTTAATAGGCGACACGATGAACACAGAAAATAAACGCTGCGGCTGGGTCAAGCTTAGTGAGCCGGTGTATGTGACTTATCATGACGAGGAGTGAGGGGAGGCCGTTGCATGACGACCGTGCACTATTTATGCAGACATACGGCTACAGTCTCATAGTGGATAATAGGTTAGGTGACACCTACCATTTTCATATCTAACATAGACACATTCAGTTTTCAGATATTTCCCATTTGAGTCGTTATTACTATAGAATAGGTGTTAATCAATAGTCAGCTTCATTCTACAATCATGAGGAGTCGAAATGAAAACTGTACAATCAACGATATTGGCGCTCTTAATAACTGCAACATCCGGTTTATACGCATCGGACAAAACGCCGGAACAATCGCATGGCATGAGCTATCCGGACGGTTGGCAAAACTGGTCGTCTATAGCTGTTTCACACCGTACAGACAACAATACACTACGTGTCATATTGGGAAATGACATAGCGGTTAAAGCCGCACGCTCCGCTCAAACAAACCCCTGGCCAGATGGTACGGTATTGGCGAAAGTCGTTTGGAAAGATACTCAACTCGAAAACTGGAAAGCGGCGACAGCGCCAGGAGATTTTGTACATGCAGAGTTTATGTTCAAGGACTCAAAAAAGTACGCGAAGACTTACGGCTGGGGTTGGGCGAGATGGGTCGGTGTGGAGCAAAAGCCTTTTAATGACGGGGCGCAAATTTGTATTGCATGCCATACCCCTGTAAAAAATCGTGACTGGGTATTTACAGACCCGGCCGCTTTCCCAATATTGAAATAAGCAACAACGCGTATGGCTTATTTCTCCGCTTTTTCCAGCGCGGCGGTGGTGTCGTGGGAAAAGTCTCGGGTGAGGTAGTCGCGGGTCATTGGCAGTGAGAGTTCGAGAGCATGGATGACCTGCACCTCGACGGTGACCGATTCGGGGCGGCATGAAAGCAGGTGGCCGCCGCGTCGGCAGTCTGTTGTGAGAAAGTGCAGGTGCAGGCCCGGCACGTTGAGCGAGGCCATGAACGCGGGGGTAAAAAAGCCGGCGAGGCACCCCTTGGTGTCGTTAAAGTCGAACGTATGCTGTTCGTGTGCCGCCTCCTCGAGCGGGCGGTAGTTGTGCTGTTTGGGGACGGAGCGCGCCAGGACGTGGCTGAAGCTGCCCGTTATGCGAATAGCATAGAAAAGGTTGGGGGAGGGGAACAGGTCTTCGAGGCGCTTCTGGAAGGTCTCGTACTCCATCGCTTCGTCGAAGGTCGTCGAAAAGGTCGGTTCGAAAAAGGTGACGACCGCGAAAGGGGTGTGCAGCTCCTCACTCACCTCATGCGCCTCACCGTCGGCGGTGATCTGGTAGATCTTGCCGCCGAGCATCACCATCTCCCCGTCAAGGTCGTCGAAGGTCCCCAGCCCAAAGTCGCCGTGGCGTTTGACCTCGGTAAAGGGAATGTTCTCTTCGTACAGCCCCTCCACTAAGGCGTTGACTGGTGCACAGAGATAAAGTGGGCGGGTCGAGGCGGTTCGGTTGTCGGGCATCGCAACTCCTTTTTCCTAAGCTGTTGTGAGTCCTCATCATACCACAGCGGCGTCCTGCAAATACAGAGTTCAGATATTTAGCATTTAAGTCGGTATTGCCTAGAATGTACACTAATAAATAGTTAGTCATTAAAGGTACATATGAAAACATTGACTCTTATTTTAATCACAGGAGTATTATCTATGGGTTTGTTTGCAAAAGAAAATAAAGAAGAAATTTTCTGGAAGTGGTTTGAAAAAAATGAAATGAAAATTTTTCAGTTTGAAAACGACCAAGAAACTATCTTAGATTCAATTTCTGAGCATCTAAATTTGTATCATGAAAGTTTGGTATTTGAAATATCTCAAGAGACAAACGGTAAAAGAGAAATTATTATTAGTGCAGACGGAATAGAAGAATTATTCCCATCGGTTGAATCTCTTGTAAAAGAGACACCATCTTTAAATCGTTGGTCTGTCATCGCTTTCCGACCAAGAATGGAAAATTACTCAGATTTTGGGTTAACATATTCTGGAAAAGAATTTGATCCTAAAAAGTTGTGGATTTATTATAGAGTAGAAAACGGTTTCTTTGACCTGATTATTTACTTCCCAGATTATATTGAAGACCAGAGAGATACATATGTCAATGCTGCGTACGTCTTGCTGGATATGGCTTTAGGAGAATATGATGTCGTAAAAAGTATCAGGTATATAGATTTTCAAAAATCTCCTGTAAATCCAAAAGAGAATGGGTTACAGCCTTTTTCGGAACTACGTAGTGTATTTGATAAATATAAAAATTCAAAAGACTAACAAGTCAAAGGAGACCAATCAAAAACACGTAAGCTGCTTTTTGATTGCTCATTTTAAACGTTATGTACCAATTAATCAGACGATAACAAAAAGGGTAGTTGATGGAAAACAGCATTATTTTTGAATCTGAAATAACATGTCCGAAATGTGGTTACAAAAAAATAGAAACCATGCCTACTGATTCTTGTCAATGGTTCTATGAATGTCAAAATTGTCATACATTGCTCAAGCCAAAAAAAGGTGACTGCTGTGTATTTTGTTCCTATGGAACAGTAAAATGCCCTATAATCCAAGCAGGAAAAGACAATTCATGCTGTTCAACATAAGTACCATACATAACATCTCACGGCACGCCAACATGAGACTCGCAGCGTATATAAATAAAAGCTATAGGTATTGCTGACACCTAATACACTAACACATTTTTAAAGTTGTTTATATAGAATGTACTTATATTGATTTAACCATTCGGGAGTTGGGCTTTACACCCTTGGGGTTGAATCTCCACTTTCATAACAAGTCAAAGGAGCCAGCCAGTAACCCGCAGGTAGGTTACTGATTGCTCATTTTAAACGTTATGTGCAAAAAGGAATATACAGTGAAAATACTACTTATATTAAGCGTGTTGTCGTCAATTCTTTTAGCTGATGATGCAGCTTCTCTACAGTTTTCCGGAGTAGAAGTAACGTATAAAGGTAAAGAGATCTCTGTGCAAAGGCACAGGCATCCAGCGTGTAAAAAAGTGGGGATTACCCCTCATAATATATTTGGCGGGGAGTTGGCGGCTGGAGATGTTCCGAGAGAGTGCAAGAGGAGTATTGTGACTGCTTTAGGTACAACACAACCCATGAAGATCGACAATGAAATTGAAACTGTCGGCGAGCTGGAAGTACTGAAGTTTTTACAAGTTCTCGAATTTGAGTCTGAAAAATATGCACTGGTTGATGCAAGAGATTCTCACTGGTATGAAGAGATGACAATTCCAAAGGCAATAAACATCCCTCATTCTGATTTGACAGATGATGAGGATTATTATGAAGATTATGCCAGAGCATTAAAACTGTTAAAGATAAAAAAAGATAAAAATGGAAAATTAGATTTTTCGATGGCGAAAGATGTGGTTGTCTTTTGTAATGCGAACTGGTGTGTCCAGTCAGTTTGGGCAGTCAAGGCTTTAGTGAAAATGGGCTATCCGAAACATAAGATCTTTTGGTACAGAGGCGGTATGCAAGACTGGACGGCCGCGGGGTTTACAACAGTTAAGCCTTAATATGCATCCCCAACGAGGACGTTGGGGACGAGCAAAATAAGCTTACGAGCTGCAACGGTATAACAGGAGAGACGATGAACACAGACAAAAAACGCTGCGGCTGGGTCAAGCTTAGTGAGCCGGTGTATGTGGCTTATCATGACGAGGAGTGGGGGAGGCCGCTGCATGACGACCGAGCGCTCTTTGAACTCTTCTCTCTTGAGACCCAGTCTGCCGGACTGAGTTGGCTGACGGTGCTGAAAAAGCGCGAAGGGTACAGAGCGGTCTTTGACAACTTCGACCTTAAGACCGTTGCTGCGTACGGTGAGAACGACATCGACCGCATTATTGAAAGCGGGCTGGTCATACGGAGCCGTCCGAAGATAAAGGCGATCATTGGCAATGCCAAAGGGTTTTTGGAAATTGTCGAGGAGTACGGCTCTATCGACAACTACTTCTGGGGTAAAGTCTCTAGCAAGCCCATCGTCAATGACATCGCTGACTATAAGACGGCTATGACCACCTCGGAACTCTCCGATGAGGTCACCAAAGAGCTTAAAAAGCGGGGCTTTAAATTCATAGGGTCGACGACCATCTACGCCTTTATGCAGGCTTGCGGCATGGTGGACGACCATGAAAACGACTGTTTCTGTAAAACGGGTTTGTAA
>NZ_JBFFOH010000122.1:0-7440 GCF_041562805.1 Sulfurovum sp.
CTACAAGAACTGCAAAGGCAGCTGTCAACGTGAGTAAGGTTCTAACAATCAGCTTAAGCCGACCCACCTCCGCGGCACATTTTTTTGTGCTGTGTAGCACAAAAACAAGTCCCGCTACGGCGGTCGGCTTAGCAAAGCGTTGGGCCTCATGAGATACAGCATCATAAAAGTTATTGTAAATGATTGGCCTGCACTGGCTTCGAGTATTGGCATTCCAATCATTTGGGCAATTCATTTGGTGTTCCCATATATATCAACTACACAATATCACCAACCGCTATGGTTCCCATTTCTTGTCACCTGTGGCTTGATTATTCTTATTACTTGGCGCATTCAACGAATTGCATGGTTCTTCGCTAATGGTGAATCTACCTCTGGAAACGTTGTTATCCTAAGAATTGTCAAAGATCGTGGTCGTATCGAATTTACGTTTCATCATAAAGGGAATAAGATAACTTCATGGTCTCCTGTCCATAAAACAAAAACGGTTCTTTCTCTTGTCCCTGGAACCAGCATCGAAGTGCTGTATGACAAAGAAGAACCAAGAAGGGCAGTAATAAAGGAATTATACGCGCCATGAAGAACCTCATATTAAATAACCGACAATCATGCCCAACAAGGCGCTCAAGCCGACCCGCCTCCGCGGCACATGTTTTGTGCAAAGTCGCACAAAACAAGCGCCGCTACGGTGGTCGGCTTAGCTAGAACGTTAGGCCAATAACACACATCACAGGGAGCACACATATGAAAACATTAAAAGGACTAATTGCGGCCACACTTTCTATCCCATTTATATCTGTTGTAATCCTTTCAATAGTAGCTGGCCCGGATGCCGCAGGAGTAGGCCTTGCCGTATTTTGGCAAACAGGATTTGTTCCGTTAATAGTTATATTGTTTATGGTTCTGGTTACACACGCAGCATTAAAAGTAATTGAAGAAACTGATCTGAAATATTATCTGATAGGTGGTGCGCTTACAGGTGTAATTCTTATGCTCGTAGTGTCAGCATCTATGCCTGGGCTAACTAGGGGTGGCTTCGTAACCTTTATTGCGTTTGTGCTGTTCATGATTATCGGGTTAATTCCGAACTATATATTCTGGCGCATAGCTATTGGTAAAGGCTGCAATGGAGAGGCCTAACAAGTCAATCAACTCGGACAAACCTCCGCGGCACTTTATGTGTGCTTATCGCTACGCTAGCACTCATAAAGTACCACTACGGTTTGCCGGTTATCGTGAACGTTATGCATAAAAAGAGTTAATCCATGCGTTTAGAATTCACTATAACTAAAGATGATTATGCGAAATTTTGTGAATATGCTATTCACCGAGCAAACCATTCAGATCCAGGCAAAGATAGTAAAAGCCTGAAATCTGTCGCGTTAAGCATGGTCATTTGGGGTGTTATAGCGTTTGTGTCATTTAGCATATTTAAAAACACAAACATTAGCCTTTCTTCGTTACACTGGCCTACGGCTGTTGTCGTATCTATACTATTTCTTGCTTTGTTGACACTGTATTTTGTATACCTAAAAAAGTATAAAGAAAACTCAGCACCAAAACACAATGGATTAATACTCGGTGACTGGGTTCTGGAAGTTGACGAATCGGGCATTAGGAACAGGGGTACTCTTGGTGGCAGCACTTTTAAGTGGGAATTGCTTGATGAGGTCGTGTTACATGATGGAAATGTATATATGTTTCTAGACACGATGGTGGCCGAAATAATCCCGAATTCAGCATTTGAAAGTGAGTCTAGCGCAGAAGAGTTCAAAAAACATATAGAAGAAATGCATAACAATATACTCCAGCCGACCGCTACCGCGGCGGCTGAGTAAGGCGTTATGTTTAAAAATAAGCACACGATAACGTTTGTAGTTGCGCTGGTATTATCACAGCCAGCATTTGGCGTAGAATCAAATCTGTTGTCTGCTGCATACATTGATACGATGAATAAGGTGAATATTAAGGCTGGCATCGCGTTTAATGAGCCATATGAATACAGCGAGGACAGGCCTCACTATTATGGCTCATTCAAGTACATTGATTTTGAACTAGGCTTGGAGGGGACGAAGGTGTCAATTGGTAAAGGTGTGCAAGCTGGACACGGCATAGATCGTATAGGTATAAGCTATGCCAAGTTTAACACTCAAGATCTTGCTGGCATTGAAGCAATAATTTCACAAATGGGCATGAGCATTAAGCTAGGCTATTATGCTGGCCTCGAAGACACAGATGAAAAATGGCTGGTGGGTATAGGGTTTGGCTTTTAAAAACATAACAACCAGTTCAAGCCGATCCAACTCCGCGGCACTTATTTTGTGCTTTATAGCACAAAATCAAGCCCCGCTCCGTCGGTCGGCTTAACAGAACGTTATGCATAAAAATATGGATATCACCAAACAAACAATTAAGGTTTTCAGCTTTCTGTTTTTGTTCTTTGTGCTAAATCTTGTTATTGCCGTAACTCTAGAGTTGCTCGGCATTCGATTTCACGAGTTCTTTTTATCTGTTTCGTTACTATTCGTAGAACCTGCAATACAATTTCGCCAGCATTTCTTACCTATTCACGGCGCCAGCTTAAGTTATCATTACTATTCAGAAATTGGCCTATATGACATATTGTCATTAATATCACTATATTTACTTATTAGTGTGTGTGCAGCAAGTGGGTATAAATACTTAAAAAGTATGTGGGCCACGCATGCATAACAATCAGCTCAAGCCGACCCACCTCCGCGGCACTTTTTTTGTGCTGTATAGCACAAAAACAAGTCCCGCTACGGCGGTCGGCTTAGCAAAGCGTTATGCTTAATATGAAACCAGCAAATATATTACTGTTTTTTCTGATCCTATATTCGCTACCGGCATCATCTACCGAATCTGTCGATTGCGGCAATAGTGTTTACTGGCTGCAATTACATTACAATTTTAGTGAAGATTCATTTGCTGGCTTTTCGCTATACAAAGATAGAGTGCGGTTAGATATACCTTCATTTAACTATGAAGTCTTAGATTCTGATTTCAAAAATAAATCCATTACATTCCTCTCAAAAGGAAATGAAAGAAACATTAATAATATTTACCTAAAGGTTTCAGGAGATGTGGCTGAGTTGGTTATAAACACAACAAGCTATAAGGTAAATTGCGATTGGAGTGCATATGAAGAATAAGCATAACAATCAGCTCAAGCCGACCCACCTCCGCGGCACATGTTTTGTGCTGTGTAGCACAAAAACAAGTCCCGCTACGGCGGTCGGCTTAGCAAGGCGTTAGGTGTTAATAAGAAATGAATGACCTGCTCTATAAAGTCGTTAAATGGTTTTACGTAATTTCTGTATCAATGGCGGCAGCTGCTATGCTGAACGTTCTACTGTTCATCGCTGCAGTTTATGGGTTTGCCGGAGAAGAAGGCGGAAGTTGGGTGGAGTGGTATTTTGGCGGTGGCAAGAGCTCAAATTTCATAATAGCAACAACATTAATCGCTCTCACACTAATCCCCTTTACTAAAAAACTAAACATTGTTTTAAAATAGGGTCACTTGAATTGCAAAAAACACCTAACAACCAGTTCAAGCCGACCCAGCTCCGCGGCACTTGGTTTGTGCTGTTTAGCACAAACACAAGTCCCGCTCCGTCGGTCGGCTTAACAAAACGTTAGGTGAATATGAGAAAAGGTAACTCTGTTGTTATTTTCACCGTACTGATAGGAATTCTGCTTGTAATTACAACATTATATAATTGGTATGCTCCTGTGGAGTGGAGGTATCATCAGAAGTTCACGGAAGCAAATAACATGATAAAAGCGATTGAAGAATTTAAAATAAAAGAAGGTCGCTATCCTTTTAACAGTAGCGAAGTTGGAATCGCCGAGGTAATGTCAGGGCCAAATTACACATTAACTGACACCGGTATTTATATAGTCAGCTTTCCTGGTGGGAACTGTTTCTTTTGCATGCAAGCGTACAATTCATCAACTAGGGCATGGAGTGAACATGACTAAATCACCTAACAATCAGCTCAAGCCGACCCACCTCCGCGGCACATGTTTTGTGCTGTATAGCACAAAAACAAGTCCCGCTACGGCGGTCGGCTTAGCAAAACGTTATGCGTAAGAAAAATGTGAATAGATCTCAGGCTTATAAATTACTAATTACTGAAATTCAGTACATATCACAAAAATCTGTTGAGGAACTTTGTGAATTGTCTGCAACTTCAATTAGTACAGAAAAAGTCACTGAGTCAGGGGCGCGCTATTCTATTTCAATTAAAGTAACTCCTAAAAATGAAGAAACCTATATAATTGAGGGTAACATTCATGATAACAACTCATTCAAGTATGAGCTTTTAGAAGAAAAAATTGTTATTAATAAGTGAATACACACTTAACTACGCATAACAAGGCGCTCCAGCCGACCCACCTCCGCGGCACTTGGCTTGTGCTGTGTAGCACAAGCCAAGCCCCGCTACGGCGGTCGGCTGAGCTTAAACGTTATGACTACAAGGAACAGTAATGTCTGCATACATAATCTTTAATTATAAAATACTAGATCGTATAAAGATTGAGGAAATTAAAGGGCTAATAACCCCGATACTTGAAAAATACGAAACTGAAGTAATTGTAGCTAGCCCAGTAAAAGCTATGGAGGGTGAGGCTTACCCAAATATGGTGATTCATAAATTTAACAGTATTGCAGATGCAGAGCATTTCTATTATTCAAAAGAACATCAAGAAGTTGTTGCTTTCCGTAAAAGTATAACAGAAGGCTGGGCAACAATAGTTCCAGGATACGTAGAGGAAGGTATGTAATTTGAAATTATTTAATCTACAAAAATGTCATAACAATCAGCTCAAGCCGACCCACCTCCGCGGCACTTGTTTTGTGCTGTATAGCACAAAAACAAGCGCAGCTACGGCGGTCGGCTTAGCAAAGCGTTAGCTGTAAAAAGAATTAAGTATTAAGCAGTAGTATCGGCATCATCAGATTCAAGACCGTGCCATTAGGGTGGCACACTGATCTACAGCGCCATCCTGAAGGTGCATAAAAGAAGCAAAAGGTGTAACGTCGGAGAATGGAAGGGGTAAATGGAGAGTTCAGTGAAAGAACAGGCACACAATCAATATCAGTTAAGCCTTGTGGCCCGGAACAGTCATCCCACCTCTTATACGCCCTCAGCTAACAAGGCGCTCAAACCGACCCACTTCCGCGGCACATATTTTGTGCAAAATCGCACAAAATACGCACCGCTCCAGCGGTCGGTTTAGCTCGGCGTTAGGCATAACAAGGGGAATTTGTGCAAGATATAAAGAACATACATGATCAGAATTTCGTAAACGTTATGAGGGCGAAAACGAATGAGTGCGTTTCCCCAATAATTGATCACTTCTCTAGCTGGCTAATTGGTGGCTTTAGCGCTGCCGCAGCGTTACTGGTAAGTCAATACAATTCGGTATCGGCTCATGTAAATATATCAGTTATTCAGGATTTCTTGTTATTACTAATGGCTGCCTTAGTTTTGGCGGCAATTCAAAAGTTTATTTCTAGTCTGGTTATTTCAAATGCTAAGGCATCTATTATGGGCCTGGAACTGGGAAAGAATGCGTCTGAGAGTAACATCGAATTAGATTTTAAGTTTATATTTGATGAAATTGAGAGATCTATATTTCCAATTTCTAGGTGGTTCGTGCGCCGTAGTTTGCGCAAAGTCCTCGCGGGAGATCTCGTGGCAAATTCACGCAATAGCGTCCGATTGTTACAGGTACAAGGGCTTATAACATTAGCTCAAGTGTTAGTAACATTATGCGCCATATACAGGTTTGCAGCAGGATTTCATGCCTAACAAGCCAATCAACACGGACAAACCTCCGCGGCACTTTATGTGTGCTTTGCGCTACGCTAGCACACATAAAGTGCCACTGCGGTTTGCCGGTTATCGTGAACGTTAGATTTAAAAATGGACCTATCACGTAAATACAATAAATTAAGCATAGCCTTCGCATCAGCAGGGTTGGTAATGCTGTTTCTTGTATTACGCGAGTTGCCGAACAATGACGGCGCAAATGGCACATATATAAATATGCTTTTAGAGCTATCTGTATCGGGTTCTGGTGATGCACATCAAATGCGGGCACTGGATCCACTATCATTAACTGAACATAGGGTATTGTCACTAGTATACATTGGCATAATACTGTTCTCAGTCATGTCAATCATCTTTGGCTTAATTGGTCGTTACCGCAAGGAAGCTTCAATGCCACATGCATCTTCTATTGCCATTAGCTCAATGCTGTTAATTACCTCATATCAGTATAAGTTGGTATTTTTGTGGTAAATATAAATCTAACAATCAGCTCAAGCCGACCCACCTCCGCGGCACTTATTTTGTGCTATGTAGCACAAAATCAAGCCCCGCTACGGCGGTCGGCTTAGCTAAGCGTTAGCTTTATAAATATGAAAATCACACTCACCATTTTTGCTTTTATTTCTTTATTTTCTATTTCAGCGCAGAATTATGCATGCTGCATTAACGTTGATAAATTAAAAATTGAAGAACTGGAAAGTAAAAATATTGATGTATCAAAGGCCTATACAATCAGATTCTACATGAGCTTAAATAGTAGTAGTGACGCATTAAAGGCATCTCAGGATGCTCAGTCTATCGGTTACACAGAAGAAAAACTGTATGAGTATGGTAGGGATGATTATTCACTATGGCTAACAAAGAGAATGGTGCCAAACCTAGAGAATCTAATGAAGGTTTATAATGAGCTATACCGCATCACCATAAAGTATAATGGCATATACAATGACGCTGACTGGCACATACTTGACAAAAGCTAACAAAAAATTCAACAAGGACATACCTCCGCGGCGCGCATTTTGTGCAAAATCGCACAAAATCCACTCCGCTCCGGTATTCCTGTTAATAAAGCGTTAGGCGGCATTTAGTTATGGGTTTTTTTAGTCTATTTAAAAGGCACAAGTTACATGACGTGGTGACTTATGACGATATTGCAGTAACCAGAACAAGACCTGATGGCATCATTGAAACTATACTTTGGGAAGATCTTCATGAGGTCGGAATCCTAACCACCGATGAAGGCCCGTTGCAGGAGGATGTGTTTTATTTGTTGCTTTCTAAAGACGGCAGTAACGGCTGCGTAATCCCTCAGCTTTCTGAAGGATCTGATAAATTGCTTGAGCGTCTACAAATGCTTCCTGAATTTGACAATGAAACACTGATCAAAGCTATGGGTTCAACAGAAAATGCACGTTTTGTTTGCTGGCAACGTGAAAGCGCTTAGTGTCAAGTTTGAACTGCGACAAATGTAGTCACTAACCATAGTAGCATTCCTCTGGCGTTCTGAAGTTAAGACGTTTACGTGGTCGACTGTTAAGCTTTTGAGCGATCACATCACATTGCTGCTGTGTTAAATCAG
>NZ_JBFFOH010000123.1:0-7429 GCF_041562805.1 Sulfurovum sp.
ACATTGTGAAATGGCACGGCCATGACTGTGAGGGCATCACCCATGTGGCCAATAGCTGTAAAACCGCTTTCAAGATCCTTTTCCCCGACGGCATCATAGACAGAAGTGTGCTTAGAGGCATTTCGGGAGCAAGCCCCTGCTGGTCGGACGGGCTGGCTTTTCTGACAGGAGCACGCCTCCAATACGGAACGCTAGGGTTTTTTAAAAACAAAGACTACAGCCATGCGGTCATCCTCTATCGTGAGGACACCGGCGTCGCCGTTCTGGCAACATGGAAAAAAGGCATCAACAACATCCCAGACGAACTGGTCGTGCTTCCGGGTGCCATAACATGGATAACCAAGGTCGACATGCAGAAAGTCATTGACCTCAAAAAAGTCGTCAAAGACGCAAAAGGAAAACCCGACCCTTACCAGGTAGATCTTCTGCGTTATTACCAGTGGCAGCATGTCAACGATATTTTGAGCCACCCGCTGAGTGAAAGCTATCAGGCTGAGATCATAAAAGATTTTAAATGGGAGGAGTGGGTCGACACCACAAAAGCCGTACCCAACCCGCATAAACGAAGCGATACCCGTCTTAAAAACTACCCTTACCGCGAAAGACCTGTTGTAGAAGGGAAATAGCCCCTGCTGCCTCGGCAGAGTAGAAAGCACGCTTTCGAGGAAACATCCTTTTGGAGCGCTTCACTTGTTTTGTGTTTTTAACGGGTTTTCGACCTTCAATGCTCTAAAGTCATAAAAACCGGGCATTTACAGGGAAAAATACGACTCTTTTAAAAATAAACAATCATTTTTTCTGTTATTTAGCATTGCCATACAGTTTAAAGTGCTACTATGTGCGTTAAATAAATAGTTGTACGTTTCCGCGCAGCGAAAACGTACAAAACCAAGGAGATATTATGGGAAAGAAAAATACATTCAATGTTGGTGACATTGTCAAACTCAAATCTGGCGGACCAGAAATGACCATTAGGTCGGTCAATAAACATTATGAAACTAAGGAATTCTCTGGAACTTACGAATGCCAATGGTTCGCTGGGAAAAAACTTGATCAGGGACATTTTCCAGAGGAGTCACTCATGCCTGTTGTTAAAGAAAGCGAATGATGGATGCAACAGAAATATCTTTATGGATGAAGATTCAACTTGATAAAGATGGCTGTCTGTATCAAGAAGATGTTGTTAATTATCTAGTTAAAAAAGGTGAGAATGCATTTCTTAGAGACAATAGCGATGGCAATTTAGTACTGGAACGTAAACTATTAAATGAGTTTAGAAAATTAACCGAAGTAGATGTTGTATGGGTTAAGCCTGATAAGTATTGGCGTTTTCGTGTGCCTGAGGATGAGCCAGGAAGAGATGCTAGAGGCTAGTCTAACAACCCAGAGGAGCCAATCAGTAACCCGCGAGCGGGCCACTGATTGCTCATTTTAAACGTTATGCTATAGGACTTAAATAATGCCGAAATTGTATGTGATTGGAAATGGCTTTGATTTATTTCATGACTTGCCGACAAGTTACGAGCATTTTTATCGATTCGCAGAAGAGTTGTTGGACGAAATATCAGAATATTATAATTTGTCTATTTCTAACGATGGACTCTGGAGGGATTTTGAAAATGATCTTGGAAAGTTCAACTGGAGATCCTTTTATTCTGCTCATAATCATATTGATGTAACTGCTGAAAACTTCAAGCCTAGCATGATATATTCCTTAGAAGATGACTTAGCTAATGAGTCCGAAGAGCATGTAAAATCTATAAGGTCACAATTTGAAGAATGGATTGGTGAAATAGATATTTCCGTTGCTAAGAAAACTATGAATCTCTGTCCTGCAGGCAGATATTTATCATTTAATTACACATCAACTATTCAACAAGTGTACGGCATTGATCCAAAGCAAATATTACATATTCACGGCAATGCTAAACAGTTTGATGATTTGATATTTGGGCATGGTATTAAAATAGAAAAAGAGCCCACCTTTGATGAGGATGGTGAACCCACTAGAACACCATTCTCAGATGCAGAAGGGACTGCGATGTATCCGCTTTACGCCCTCAAAAAGCCTGTTGAAGACTTACTGAAACAACACCAAGTTTTCTTTCAATCGCTCTCAGATACCGACAACGTCATTGTAATTGGTCATTCGTTAAACTCTGTAGACTTACCGTATTTCCAAAGAATCGCGGAATGCGCTCCAAATGCAGCATGGACTGTCTATTATTACGACCCTAATTGCATCGAGGGTTTCAGGGACAAGTTAATAAAGTGTGGAATTAATTCGCATAACATTGACCTGCGGAGCCATGTGGAATTAGTGAGAAATTAATGAATACTGAAAGCATAACAAGGTAGTGGAGCCAATCAAAAACCCGCGGGCGGCTTTTTGATTGCCCATTTTAAACGTTATGTTTCAAAGGTGACTCTTCATGAATAAAATAGATCGAGTATTAAAACAAATTGCCCAGCTTACAGCCCCCGTTAGGCAAATTGCCACTACATTAAATAAAGTGATACCTCCTCATGTTCAAAAACTTAATGAAGCCATAGGACCAACGGTTCAAAGGTTAAATGAAATAACAAGGGCATATGAACCTTTTTTTAGTCAAATTAACGCTACTTTAGCCAAAGTTGCCGAGTCGGCGAAAAAATGGCAAATAGCAAGAAAAGAAGATGTGACCGTCATGGCTGAGAATGGCTGGTATCCTAATTGGTATACGTTTTTTTATTATCCTGAGACACCTATTGATTCACTAGATGAGCTTATGGAAAGACATCTTGAGGAAAACTGGGATGAAATAACTGCAGAAATATTGAAGTATTGCTCTAATCGCAAACATATTCTTGAAAATGCTTTTGAATTACACAAACAAGAAAACTATGTCGCGTCAATACCATTATTTTTCGCTCAAGCTGATGGTATATGTAACGAAGTTTTAAAAAGTTTCTTATTTACAGGAAATGAAACACAAGAGAAACTAAATGAATTAATAGAGAAAGGTGAAATTGAAGCAAATATGTTTACAAATATATTCCTAGAACCTTTTAAACTAAAGAATCATCATAATTCTGGTATTTCAAAATCAAGCCTTGAGGCAAAAAATAAAGCTCCTAATAGAAATGGTATTCTTCATGGCCATAGAAAACACTTGGATTATGGGACAAAAATGAATTCATTAAAGGCTTTTTCGCTTTTAAGCTTTGTTGTTTACACAGTCAAGGACTTAATAAATGAAACATAACAACACAAAGAAGACCAATCAAAAACCCGCGTGCGGCTTTTTGAGTGCTCAGCTCAAACGTTATAATGATACAAAGGAATATATTGAATAAAACAATAAAATGGTGGGAATATACATGTTTAATTCTTGGTTATGGTGTATTAATCACATTCTTTCTATTTAGTATATGTCAAAATGACGGTACATGGTTCGCTCGTGCTGGTTCTATAGGTGTTATATTTGGAGCAATTTTAGAATATAACTTTTCACATCAACAGCAACTTTTAAATAAAGAAATTGGTCAAAAATTAGGTGTTTGGGTCGATAACCCTATTGATTATAGTGATACCTCAAACCAAAAACTTATTAAGATTTTCACTCATATTTTATTGGTAGTATCAACTATAATTTGGGGATATGGAGATTTAATATTTTACTAAATATAAAAAGGATGAATCTGATGAAAAAAATCATTCTAGTATTGTTGGTTATACAAAATTTTTTATATGCCGATTTTGAAAATGAGAAATGGTATGAATGTGTTAATATTGATCCAGCAGCAGAAGTAAAAAAAATTGGCATAAGGCGTACAATGGCTATTGGGTCCGATACACTGCAGCTTATGAATCGAAATGTTGCTGTAGAAGACATATATTTTGCAAAAGAGATAGCAAAAGGAAGTAAAATATATAAATTTAAAACTGCTCTTGGAGAGTACATAGTTGAAGAGACTAAAGATGGTGCTAAACTTACTAACCTATATTACAAAAATAATAATTATGTCGATTTTGAGACATACCTCAGTTGTAAAGTCCAAGCCAGATAAAACATTGTGATTTAAGCATATGACAAATACAAGGTGTACCTATATTCTTTACTTCTTCCTCATCCCTGCAGAAACGGAACACCCTCACTAAAAATATAAAATCTTTACAACTTTCACCAATCAAGATAACAAACTTCTTACCGCATCATGCCTTTCTGCTTTTCAAGTATGATTTATGTATATACAATTCAAATTGCGTGTAGCAGGGAGTGTATTTTGAATACGTGTTTGGTGAACATATGTGAGACATTTGAGGAGACAAGCGATTTCTTTTCAAACAGGTCTCCGGAAAAAGAGGCGATCGTGACAAGACTTTTTTTCGATTTTCTGGACTGCTTTTCATCGCTGCAGGCCGAAAAGCTGGAGTACCCGAAAGAGTTTCAAAACGACGTCAAGCTCTATCTGCAGGGGCATCCGATCTTAAAGAAAAAATTCGAGGATGTCGAGATCCGCTACCTGATGCTGAGCGATTTTTATGATTATTGCAGACTGACAAAAAAGTACCCCAACAAAAAAGGAAATCAATGTTAAATTTTGGGCCGTTTAAGTCTCTGTCGACGAAAGAGTTTCAACAGAAAAAAGAGGAAGGCTTTACCGTCATCGACGTACGAAGAGCTGACGAGTGGGAACAGTACGGTACCATCGAGGGGAGCCATAAGATCACCTTTTTTGACGAAGCAGGACAATACGACCTCGATGCCTTCCTCGAAGCGTTCACCGAGGTGGTGACGGACAAGGAGCAGCCTTTTATTCTGGTCTGCGCCCATGCGAACAGAACAAAGACCATCGGTGAGATCATGGGCTTAAAACTCAAATATAAAAACGTCTATGAGTTAGACGGCGGCATTAACTGGGGTTGGATCGATAGAGGTTTCGAAACGGTAAAGTAAGGCCTTTTTCCGTTCTCCGGCCGCTTTTCAGCGCGGTTTGTCAGAAGGTCGCGGCAAAAGAGACCCTGCTCTCTCGTAAAAATAAAACACTCTTTTCATTTCTATTCTTTTTTAAAAATCAACAATACAACTGTTCAATAACGCCTATAAAAATAGTGCATAGACAACTCTTTACTATTTTTTACAGTATGAAAGTGCTAACATATTTGTTACTGGAGAGTTAAATCACGGATTTAACTCTCGCCAGTGACAACGGAGGTTCAAGAACATGGCAACAGAACCAGAGGCAAAAACATTGCAAGTACAGAGGTTTCTTCTTCTCTGCGGTATCTTATCGCCTCTCATGTATGCCGCAGCCGACATGATTGCGGGTCTTTCGTGGGCTGAGTACAGCTTTCGGGATTACACGATCAGCGAGCTTGGCGCAATTGGCGCCCCGTCACGGCTGCTCTTTTCATCAATGCTTATTGCGGTCTATCTGCTCTTCTTGCCCTTCGGTATCGGCGTGTGGAGAAGCAGTGCTGAAAGACGGAGCCTTAAAATCACAGGCGCCTTGCTGGTAGCTATTGGTCTCCTGGCGCTTATGGTCGGGCAATTCGTTCCCATGCAGCAGAGAGGTATGGACCAGGGGCTGAGCGGTACCTTGCACCTCGTAGAGGGGGCAGTGGCTATGTTCTTGGTCCTATCGGCCATGGTGTCGGCAGCGATTGCCTTTGGAGTCCGCTTTCGCGTCTACACGGCTGCTACCATCGTCATAATGTTGGTGTTTGGCCTATGGAGCGGCCTGGACGCACCAAACATTGAGGCCGGACTGGACACCCCGTGGTTGGGCGTCAAAGAACGCATCTTCTGGTACTCCTATCAACTATGGTTTGCCGTGCTGGCGCTCACCCTTCTGCTCGAAAGAAGGGAGTTGGCCTGAATGGAACAGCACAATAGAACAAGAGCTAGAGAGTTGGCAAAAGAATCTATCAGACAAGGTGAATCTCTGAAATGGTTTGAGACGCTCTATGCCGAAGCAAAAACCAAAGGCGTTGTAATTCCATGGGCTGACCTGGAAGCCAACCCTCACCTTATTGAATGGGTTAATAATTCCAACATGGACTGGCACGGGAAAAAAGCATTGAAAATTGGCTGCGGACTGGGAGACGATGCCAAATATTTATCAGAAATTGGTCTTGCAGTGACGGCTTTCGATATATCTGAAACAGCTATTCGTTGGTGTCATGAACGATTTCCTGACTCCCGGGTCGATTATCAGGTTGCTGACTTGTTTAATCTACCAGAAACCTGGGATACCGCTTTCGATCTCGTAGTCGAATCCTATACTTTGCAAGTGCTACCTGTGGATAGACGGCTTCATGCTATAGAAAAAATCTCTTCATTGATATCGCCGTCAGGCAAGGCAATAGTAATTTGTCGCGGAAGAAGCGACAATGACCCCGCCGGAGAGATGCCCTGGCCCCTGACAAAGAAAGAGATAGAATGTTTTTCAGATAACGGGATAAGCATTCAGAGTTTTGAGGATTTTATGGACAATGAAACACCTCCCGTTAGAAGATTTAGGGTTGAATTATTTAGAACTTAACAAACCAGAGGAGAGCAATCAAAAAGCCGTCTGCGGGTTTCTGGTTGCTAATTTTAAACGTTAAGGCGCGCAATGATTAAGAAAGTATTGATAGCTTTAAATATAATTACAGCAGTCGCTGTATCGGTACTTATTTATGAATTGTATCCTTATGCTCATGGCGTCTACTGTGAGTGGGTCCCCTCTTCTCATCGACCCTGTACCTCTCCATCCTCACTAAAAATGCATAAAACTTTACAATTCCTGCCAATCAAGATACCATTGAACACATCTATACTTTTGATTGCTTATTTCTAACATTGAATAGAGGACGAGAACACACCATGAATGACTATCCGACACCCCGGGAGAAACTGAGAACCGGCAACTTTACATACAAGTTTAAAATCACCGAAGACTATGTCTACGCAGACACAGGCTGGGAGCTTGAGAAGGAATTTGAGAGCAAGTGGTTGAAGATCAGCCAGGACGGTGTCGTGACGGTCAAGGCGAATGAAAATGGTTATGCGTGGGATGGCTGTACGCCGAAGAAAAGCCTGTTAAACCTATGGATCATCGGGGTTCCTGACGGGCATGTCGACCACAGGACCATGCTCCCCTTTACCTACCACGCATCGTTGGTGCATGACGCCCTCTACCAGTATCTCGACACCGTACCCGTGACAAAAGAGCAGGTAGACCGTCTTTTTTTAAAAATGATGGGCGATTTCAAGCTGAGAAAGCTGTACTACTTTTTCGTAAAACACTTTGGAGCAATTGGTGTAAAACAAAATGGCCTCTGACAAACCCTCTCTATTCCAGAAAATCAAAAGAGGTTCTCTTGGCAGTAACCGTAGCACTCCATCGACAACCTGGGAGCATCATATGCGTAGTCAACATCTCATCAAACCGTTAACGCTCT
>NZ_JBFFOH010000124.1:0-7404 GCF_041562805.1 Sulfurovum sp.
GATTCTATAATTTGTTTTTGTGCTCTTATCTTCATTGACTTTCCTTATTTTTAATAAAATTAGTAGGTAGTAGTAGTTTGACATGAATATGTGAAAAACTACTTTATTGCCGGTGTGACCGTTATCTAAGTGAATGCACAATTATTTTTGAACATTCACATTTATTCACTTTTAAAATTATATCTTTTTTTTATTCAAGTTTTCTATGATTAAATATAGTTTATAGTGTGTCATTTTGAGTATGGGTATTTACTTTGTTTGAGAGTTCCTCTAAAATCACTTTAAAATTTTCATCATTATCTATGATTTCATTGATTTTTTTCATAGCATGTGAAATTGCTGTATGGTCTTTCATTCCAAAATAGACAGCAATTTGCGGCATGGAATTAGGGGTAAGATTCCTTGCCAAATAAATAGCGATTCTTCTTGCATTCACTATATTTTTTGTACGTTTTTTAGATTTCATATCAGAAGGTTTGATATTAAGTTCTTTAGAAATAATTTTCACAATTTCATCAATAGTAATATTCTCTTTTTTCTCTTTAAGTTGATCTTTTATGGCATTTTGAGTAAAGTCAAGGGTAATCTCCTGGTTAAGCATAGAAGAAAGAGCATTGAGTTTAATAATGGTTCCTTCTATTTCACGTATATTGTCACCCATATGTGTAGCGATGTAATTAACTATTTCATGATCTAGACTAATACCATCAAGTTCACATTTCTTTTGGATAATGGCGATCTTAGTTTCCAGTCCTGGCGGTTGTATATCTGCCATAAGTCCCATTTCAAAACGGGTTCTTAGTCTATCTACCAGTCCGGCAATTTTATTGGGTTGTCTGTCTGAAGTGATAACGATCTGTTTATTATTGTTGTAGAGTTCGTTAAAGGTGTGAAAAAATTCTTCCTGTGTCTGTTCTTTTCTACTTAAAAATTGTATATCATCTATAAGAAGTAAATCACACTCTCTAAACTTGTCTCTAAATCTATCCATGGTTTGTGAACGCAGATGAGAAGTAAATGAGTTCATAAATTGTTCTAATGTGGTATAGATAACGGTTTTACCTAGATCTATATGGTAATTACCTATGGCTTGAAGAAGGTGGGTCTTACCTAGACCTACTCCACCATATAGAAAAAGAGGATTATATTGTTTTCCAGGTTTTTCTGCTACGGATTTTGCTGTAGTATAGGCAAACTGATTGGAATTCCCTACAATGAAACTTTCAAAAGTCAAAGAAGGGTTAAGATAGGTACTTTTGGAATGGCTCTTTTCAGAATGATGTACAACAGGTCCCGCACTTTGTTTGTTTTGTTTTCCAACGGTAATTTCTATTTCCGGTTTTATTTCGTTCTGAAGTTCAAAAAGATGCATAAGTTTGTCAGTATATTTACTTTTGATCCATTTTGCTATGATCATATTAGGCGCATTGAAATAAACTATATTACTTCGTGAGCGTCTTGTATCATAGATCAGGTTTTTAATATATCGTTCATATTCTACTTCAGAGATCTCTTTTTTCAGTTCAAAAAGTACTTTTTGTCCTATATTCATACTATTCGCCTTTGATATTTTTAAATGTGTGAATAAAATTTCACCGTTTTAAAGAGTTAAAATTTTTAATGTGAATAACTTATGACATTTTAGCCAACTTAAGCTAAAATAGCGTTATTAAACAGAGTTGAATAGTTTTATTCACTATGTGAACAAAGGTGTGAATGAATATTTTAGGAATAGACCCCGGAAGCCGTAATTTAGGGTACTGCATCGTATATTGGGATGGTAAAAACTTTTCACTTGTTGAAGCAGGTTTACTTAAAATGAAAGAAAAAGAACTGCAAACGCAAATGGTTGAGCTTGTGGAAGGTATAGACATCATTTTAAAGACACATAAGATAGATGAAGTGGCCATTGAAGACATCTTTTTTGCCTTTAATCCTAAGTCAGTTTTAAAGCTTGCTCAATTTCGGGGAGCCTTATGTCTAAAGATACTCCAGGAGATAGGTTTTTTTCATGAATATACAGCATTACAAGTGAAGAAAGCAGTGACGGGAAATGGAAAAGCAACCAAAGAACAAGTTGCATTTATGGTCAAAAGGTTGTTTGGTATCAAAAAAGAGATAAAACCTTTAGATATTACAGATGCAATGGCCATTGCATTGACACATCTTCAAAGAGTGAAGATGCGTAAGAAGATGACTTAGATAGAAACCTAATTAGATAGAGGTTGAGCGTTTTTCTTTACAGAGATCATACGCTTTTTAGGTACTGTGAATGTAGCCTTTTTATTTCCCACCACTGACTCTTCAATGATCTTATCATACAAATAGATGTCATTTTTAAAATAAGCCAAACCATCTTCTTCATACACCGTAAAATAAATCATATGTATAGGTACGGTTTGTTTGAATCCAATAGTTGTTGTTTTATTGCTTTCAAGTATTTCATCTATCTGACTTTGAGAGTAACTCTTCCTTACGTGTTCTAGCAGCAAGGATACAAGATCAAAAGGTTGTTCCAGACGCATACAGCCTGAACTATAGATCTTATAACGTCGTTCAAGCAGTGATTTATTATCTGTATCATGCAAATATACATCGTATTTGTTAGGGAACATGAATTTCACTCTTCCAAGGGCATTGTTGTCACCCGGGAACTGTACAAAACGGTAAGGTACTCTTTTCTCACTTTTTTCATAGGGTTCGAGCATCTCTTGTGTTACGTCTACTTCTTTTTTACCTCTAAATGCATGTATATTGTTCTCTTCCAAATACATAGGGTTTTCTCTAAGTACGGGTATTAAATCCCGTTTAACCAGATTATCTGTAATGGTCCATGTAGGGTTAAGTACCATATAACGTATTGCATTGGAAAAAATGGGTGTTGGTCTGTCTATACGCCCTACTACAATACCTTTCTTCATGATTTTTTCATGATCTTTGTAATATCTGAGATTAAAGTCAGGGATATTGACTTCAATATACTCTTCTTCAAATTGTTTTGGGTAGAGCTTTGTTTTATCTAGATTTGTAATGATGGCCTGAATGTTATTTTTTGCAGGCTGGTTTAGATAATAGGTCATCGTTTTGTCAACCATACCATTTACTTTAAGCAGGTAACGCTTCTGGTAGGTAATTACAGCTCTTCTCATTGTTTCATCAAACTTAGAGTTGATAGGCGCATTCTTAGGGTAGTCTCCAGAGATCTGCAGACGTTTTTTTATCTCTTTAACACGACTTGAACTGTCGCCTAACTTTAAAGATTTTTTGTAATATTTGATCTTTGGAAATTTATCCATCACACGATAGTTTTGAAGCAGTTTAACAAGCTTTCTATAGCGCTTTTCCATTGGTATAAGGGATGTTAGATATTCATAGATAGTGTCATTTTCTATGGCAGATATGAGTTCACTTTGATCGGGAAATCCTTTAGGGGACATTTCCCATCTGGCTACAATATCATCACTTTGTTCAAGGGTATTCATTTTTTCTTGTACAAGATTCCAGTCTACATCACCTTGGACTATAAATCGCACTCACCGTACCATGGAGCTGGTAAGTACAAGGTCAAGATTTGCATAGGCAGCGGCCTGTTTGCTTTGACTGATCTCTCCATTATCAAGCTGATAAAAAAGATTTTTGATAGATGTTTGATCAAATGATTTATTTTTATAGTTAAAAAGAGGATCATTGAGTGCTTGTATCAGATGACTGGTCTTTGTTTTATTTTGACTGCCTATCCATAAAGGTTTATTTCCTGTTTGGGCATAAATGTTTTGAATGATAGGTTTATTTTGGCCCTTGATACGTGTTTGGAGTCCCTTTTGGATATTGGCAGAAATATTTTCTATGGTAAGTGCATCTGCATAAAGACTGATATGAAACAATCCGATAAATAGTAGTAGTGTTAAGCGTCGCAAAAAATTCCCCTAATCTATTTTATGCGTATTATATCTAATTTAAATTATTGAAAATTACTTGTATTTTTTATCGATAAGTTTGAGATATTTTACAGGGGTTACTTTTTTCATCTCTTCAGCCAGCCACTGTATCTGGAACCATGCTGCACCGGAATCTCTAAGGTCAAAATAGTTTTTGAGACTTCTGATATTAAAAGTAACAACCATATCTACTTTCCAGTTATCTGAGACAATGTGTTTAAACCCATCTCCCACATTTCTTTTTTTCTTTCCATTTTGTAATGCCGTAAACAGTGCAGCAGCATTCCCTTTGTTTTCTTCAATGAATGGCAAAGATGATTTAGCCACAGCAGCATTTATAAAGTCATCATTTTTTTGATATTGAAAGAACAATTTATCATAGATGGCTCTGATCTCTATGACCAAATATGCTTTGTCTACAATGACAAAGAGATTTAAAGTCAGCAGTGTTTCTAAAAAGAAGTCAAACCCGTCTTTATTTTCAAGTGAAGCTACAAATGCATTGATGACAGATGACATTGTGTAACGTGTGCTTCTTACGGAAATAGCTTGAAGTCTATGTCTTGCATGTTCCTGGAGTACCCCTCTTGAAGTGCCCTGCACTAAAAAGCTTAATGTGGCATGTTCAATGATAGAGTGATGGTGATGTACCCAGGCAAGGTTTGAAAGCAGATCAGAATCATCAATGTCATTGATGGCATCGGTATCCAGATCATTCATTGCATTTTTAACACATTCATTTTCACTGTTTTCAAAACTGTCATAACATGTTCTTGCCGCGATCTCTGCTACACCAAGGCCAGATTGTTGTAAAAGCGTAACTTTAGGTTTTTCATACTCTATGTGATACATTTCCATGGGACACTCCATCATAATTTAGATACAATTATATCACTATAAATTTAGAGCAATATAAGGATTAGACCGTGAAGGCAGATGAACGATTTTTTAGTTTTGAAAAAGATTTTAGAGACCCTTACGCAAGAGACAGGGATAGAGTGGTTCACTGTAGCTCTTTCAGACGTTTGGAGTATAAAACACAGGTTTTTTTAAATCATGAAGGTGACTATTTTCGTACACGTTTGACCCATTCTCTCGAAGTAAGTCAGATAGGACGAACCCTTTCACGTATGTTAGAACTGAATGAAACTCTTACAGAAGTCATTGCACTTTCACATGATCTGGGACATACCCCTTTTGGTCACGTAGGCGGAGATGAGTTAGATAAACTTCTCAAAGCAGACGGAAGACCTTTAGGATTTGAACATAATTTTCAATCCTTCAGGGTTTTGACCAAATTGGAAAAGCGGTATAAAGATTTTGACGGACTCAACCTTACCTTCGCTACGCTTGAAGGGGTACTGAAACATTCATATCCGTATAAAAAACCTTTTTTAGAAGGATTGGATCCTCGTTTTGCTTTAGACAAACATCCTTCCATTGAAGCGATGGTGGTCGATCATGCAGATGAGATCGCTTATACGTCACATGACATTGATGACGGTATCAAATATGGACTTATTACGTTTGATGATCTTTTGAAAGATGAGCTCTGTTTGAGAGTAGATAAAGGGGTACAAAATGAAGGTATCAACAGAGATGATAAACTCTATAGACATCGTTTTGTGGCAGGACTGATCAAGCTGCTTGTAGAAGATTTTATGGAAAACTCAAAAGTAGGGGCAAAAAAGTATCGTCAGGAGATGCCTATCTGTGCGAGTATGGATGCAGAAGAGAGGCTACCTGTGGGCTTTTCCAAAGAAACAGCAACGCAACTCAAAAAACTCAAAAAACTTTTACTGCAAAAACTCTATAAACATCAAAAAATAGCACGAAAAATGCATGCAGGAAAACAGTGTATCATCGGTTTATACACAGCATTCAGGGAAGATGAGAATTTACTTCCTCCTTATCAAAAAGCACTTTTTGATATACGTACGAAAGAACGGGTCATTGCAGATTATATTGCAGCGATGACGGACCGGTATGCGATGAAAACCTATCATGAAATGTACGGATTCAGTTTGTAGTACGATATAAGTGTAGAAAGTGCCTGTATTATACACATACAGTATTTTACGTCAGAATATTGACGTAATTTAGGTGCTTTTTCATATAAAAATCTCTTATATAGTAATTTTTGGATATAATTCGCGAAAATTACATAGGGCGTAGCTACGCCTTATTTCAGGACATTTTATGCAAAAAATTAAAAACATTGCGGTTATCGCACACGTTGACCACGGTAAAACAACATTGGTAGATGAACTTCTTCAACAGTCTGGTACATTTGCTGCTCATGCAGAAGTACAAGAAAGAGCTATGGATAGTGATGCTATCGAAAAAGAAAGAGGGATTACGATCCTTTCTAAAAATACAGCAATTGTATATGGTGATCACAAGATCAATATTATCGATACTCCGGGTCACGCAGATTTTGGTGGTGAAGTTGAGCGTGTTCTTAAGATGGTAGATGGTGTACTTCTTTTGGTTGATGCACAAGAAGGTGTTATGCCTCAAACTAAATTCGTTTTGAAAAAAGCGATTGCACTTGGTCTCATCCCTGTTGTTGTTATTAACAAGATCGATAAAGACGGTTCAGATCCGGACAGAGTAATGGACGAAGTATTTGACCTTCTTGTTGCACTTGATGCAAATGAAGAGCAACTTGAATTCCCAGTACTTTACGCGGCAGCCAGAGATGGTTATGCTAAATGGGAAATGGAAGATGAAAACAAAGATATGACGCCACTTTTTGAAGCGATCTTAACAAAGGTACCATATCCAGTAGGTTCACCAGATGATGATACACAAGCACAGGTATTTACGCTTGACTCTGACAACTTTGTTGGACGTATCGGTATTACACGTATCTTTAATGGTAAAGTAAAAAAAGGTGATGAGTATCTTCTTGTAAAAGCATGTGGAGCAAAATCTAAAAGCCGTATCTCTAAGCTTATCGGGTTTAAAGGACTTGAGCGTATCGAGATCCAAGAAGCTGAAGCTGGAGATATTGTAGCGATCGCAGGATTCAACGACATTGATGTTGGTGACTCTGTATGTGATCCTGTAAATCCGGTAGCACTTGACCCTATGCACGTGGAAGAGCCTACACTTTCAGTTATTATGTCTGTAAACAATGGACCTTTGGCTGGACAAGAAGGTAAACACGTAACTTCTAACAAGATTAAAGAGCGTCTTGAAAAAGAGATGGAGACAAACATCGCTATGCGTATGGAACCACAGGGTGATGCGTCATTTAAAGTTTCAGGTCGTGGTGAACTTCAGATCGGTATTTTGGCAGAGAACATGAGACGTGAAGGTTTTGAGTTTATGCTTGCACGTCCAGAAGTTGTAACAAAAGAAGAAGATGGTGTAAAAATGGAGCCATTTGAGCACCTTGTTGTAGATGTTCCTGAAGAGTTCCAAGGTGTTGCCATTGAAAAACTAGGTAAAAGAAAAGCAA
>NZ_JBFFOH010000125.1:0-7267 GCF_041562805.1 Sulfurovum sp.
CAACATCATAAACTTTTTCACGACAAACCCTTTTACTTTAAATATAAAAAATAATACTCAATAATTGTGTCAGATTTGTGTCAATAACTTAGCTATTTTTTCACTACCATTTTTTTCAACGATCTCCATAAGCCCTCTACTTTTATCTGCCAGGTTTTCATCCAAAAGTGCCAAGACTTTTTGGGTATCTATCTCTTTTTCTCTCATGATCCATGCAAGATCTTTTTCTACTAAAAACTGTGCATTGTGAAACTGATGGTCACTTGCAGCATAAGGGTAAGGGATATAGAGTGTAGGTACAGCCGTAGCAGAAAGTTCCCATAGTGTTGAGGCACCTGAGCGTGCGATAGCAAAATCTGCTTCATTCATATAGTCTGCCAATCTATCTGTAAAACCAAACACTTCTACTTCAATACCCAGATCATCATATGCTTTTTGCACCTCATCGATGTTATTCTGTCCAGCCTGATGGATGATCTTGATCCCTCTGCTTTTAAGTTGCGGGGCTATCTGTAAAGCCAATGTATTGATAGCCTTTGCCCCTTGAGACCCTCCAAGAAAGATAATTGTATTCACTTTATCTCGTATGTGGGCATTATCAAAAAATATTTGTTTGATCGGATACGCTTTAATGGGACTCTCTTCCAAATACGAAGATATAAATGCTGTGGCATAAGGTTTGAGTAATTTATTGAGTGAACCAAGTGCTGCATTTTGTTCATGTATGACTAATGGAATACGCAGGATCTTCGCTGCAAAAGCAGTAGATGCCGCTGAAAAACCACCTACTGAAAAAACAACTTTGGCCTTATGTTTTCTTAAAAGCTTGATGGCTTTTATCGTCGCTTTAGCCATCATTAAAAGAGATTTAACTTTACCTAAGGCGCCCTGGTTTACCACACCACGTGTCTCAAAAAAATATTTGTATGCAAAGTCATCATCATTTTCAAACCACTGTTTATCTTGTCCTTTGGTTGAACCAATATAGATAAGTTCTTCATCATTCAAATGTTCTTTAACTGCTTTGATGATGGCCAAATGTCCACCTGTACCACCACCTGTCATCACGATGCTCATTTCATGCGTCCTTTACTGTCTCTCGGTACTTTTTTAGATACCATTAACACCATACCTATAGCGATACAGGAAGCCCATATGTGTGAACCTCCATAACTTAAAAACGGTACGGCAATTCCTTTAATAGGTGTAATACCGGAGATACCGTAAGAGTTCAAAATAAATGCAAAAGAGATCAGTAATCCAACGCCTATAGAAAAGAGATAATACATAGGGTTTTTCACTTTTGATGCTATCTTGAAAATACGAAATATGATAAACAACATCGTTAGTGTCACCAAAGTAAGTCCTAAAAGCCCTAACTCTTCAGTAATACCCGCCAAGATAAAGTCTGTATGCACTTCACTAAGATAACCTAATTTAAACTGGCCATTCCCCAAACCTTCTCCAAAATAACTGCCGTTATGAATGGCATTTAAGGAGTTAGAGATCTGATAAGGTTCTTTGCCTACTTCTATACGAAGACTTTGCACTGATTCAAAAGGGAAAACAGACAGTATACTGTCCTGTACCGTTCCCCACCAACTTTTTATCCGTGCCATACGGTGAGGTGCAAAAAATATAAGTCCGATAAATGCTGCAAACACACCGGAGAGTAACGTAAAAAAGAACTTTAAAGAACTACCGATAAACAAAAACAGTACCATCAAAGTCGCACCCAACACTACCACTTGACCTAAGTCTTTTTGAAACACTGCAATGATAACTACTGCAACCAGAAAAACAAAAAGATACGGAGTAAAAGTACGTACTTCCTCCCAAAACCCCATTTTTGTTTTGTCTAGTAATTTACGAGCAAAGCTCCATGCCAAAAAGAAGATGAACCCTACTTTAAAAAATTCAACAGGTGCGATAGACATAGGGCCTACACGTATCCATCTTTTGGCCCCTCCTACCGCAGTTACCAAAGAAGAAGGTAAAAATTGCATTGCTATCATCAAAATAAAAAAGAGTATAAATAACGCCAGTCCCATTCTTGAAAACCATGTGTCCGGGTCCATTTTACTTAAGATAACCATGGTTGTAAAACCCAAGAAGATAGCCATACTTTGTCGTATAAAAAAATGGAAGTCAGTATAATTAAAATGTACCACCGTATATGTCGAGAGAGAATAGCTCATCACCAGTGAAAGTGTCAAAAGTACCATGACACCGGCTAAAAGGGGTTTGTCTATCATCTTCTATTCTCTTTATATTATATTGTAATCCATATTAATTAGTATTTTATCAGATTTAACAGATAACTTTGATAAAATTACACTCTATAAGAGGGAAATATGAATAAAAAAACACAAAATAATGCAATACATCAAAGAAAGAACAAAATTGGTATTCTTTTTTTACTCTTAGTGCTGCTTATGGGTATTTTCTTATTTTCTGTGCTGAAAACCATCTCTTCTGACAGACGTATTCCCAGTGATCATTCTACCATTCATGACCGGTCATTTCGAGGGTCTATCATCTCAGCAGATGACTATACACTCAGCAACTCACAAAAAACCTATCAAGCTGTGATACGCGGTGCCAGCATTGTTCCTGAGAAAAAAGCACTCTTTATCAAACTCTTCAGCATCTACAGTGGTATTCCAGAAGAAAAACTTCGTAAAAAATTTAAAAATCGTCAAGGTAAAGAGATACAAAGAAATATTGTCCTCTCTAAAACGATTAATGCACGCTCGGCAATGCAACTCAAATCACTCGCTTATAAATTACGGAAACTGGACGTCTTTCAGTCTATCAAAACCCGTAATGGCATCGAAGTGATGTATGGTTTGGATATCATCGAAAATGGTGAGAGCAGACGTTTTCCTCTGAAAGATGTGTTAAGTCCGATCTTGGGATATGTAGGGGATAAAAGTGATGGTAGATATACACGTCCTTCAGGGAAAAAAGGTATTGAACGGGCATATGAAAAACATATTACATCTAAGAAAAATGGATACTTTCAAGGTAAACGGGATGTTGTTGGTGCAGTCATCCATGACAAAAACAGTATTAACATACAACGGGTAGACGGACTTGATCTACATCTGAATATTCCTCTTGCTTTACAAAGACGTGTTGAACTTATGATAGATCAGATGAAACTTAGTATTGATGCAGATGAGATCATAGTAGGTATCATGGAGAGTGAAACAGGTAAAGTACTGAGTTTGGCAAGTTCTGAACGATACGACCCTTCTCACATTAGGCAAAAAGATATTGCTGCACTCGTTCCAAAATTTACAGAGTACCCTTATGAGGCAGGTTCAGTACTTAAACCTCTTACCGTTGCAATTGCACTTGACAAAAATAGGATCACTCCTGATACATGGTTTAAAACAGGTTATAAAAAATTTGATATTACCGGTGGTCAGAGTGTAAGTGATGATGATTATTTTGAGTCTCTGCCTGTCACCGATATTATTGTGCATTCTTCCAATATCGGTACATCTCAAATCTCATGGAAACTCACAGGACAAGAGTTTAGAGAAGGCTTACTCAAATTTGGTATCGCTAAAAAGACAGGGATCGACCTTTCACGTGATCTGCCCGGTTCTCTTAAACCTCTTAGACTACTCAATCATAAAATGCACAGAGCCAACTCTTCATTTGGCTATGGGATGATGGTCACTTTCACCCAACTGATGAAAGCCTACTCCGCTTTCAACAATGATGGTTTAGCCATGACACCACGCCTTGTAGACTATCTGCAGGATGCCAAAGGAAACCACTATACACTGGAACCGGAAATAGGTAACGTGCAAGCTGTCAGTAAAAAAGCTGCCAATCAAATACACGACATTCTTTTAGAGGTTGTGAAGCGTGGTACTGGTGTTGCAGCACAGTACCCAGGTCTAGAAGTAGGCGGAAAAACAGGAACTGCACACATCGCCAAAAAGGGTCGCTATGTGAGAGAGTACCATAGTAGCTTTTATGGTTTTGCCAACGATAAAGAAGGTCACAAATATACCATCGGTGTATTGGTGATACGTGCTAAAAAACGCTACAAATACTTCGCATCACAATCAGCGGTACCTACATTTAGAAGAATTACGGACATACTTGTAGAGCTCGATTATCTTAAACCCGAAGGTGGAGTAGAAGTAGTCAGTCCGGAAATCAAAGTCGAACCCAAAAGTCCTCCTAAGATCATAGATGAACCAACAGTACCTAAAAAAGAAGTAGTAAAAAAAGAAACAAAGGAACAAGTAATAGAGAAAAAAGTGACAGTAAAACCAATAAAAAAACCGACACCTTCGGTCAAAGAACTTTTTAAACTTGAACCAAAACCTGACCCTAAGCCTGCTCCTAAACCAGTCAATATAAAACCTGCGAAAGATAAATCAACACAAGAACTTTTTGAAGATATGTTTTAGATCCACAAATTATCGATCAGTCTAGGCTTGCCTACCCATGCTGCAACCAGGATGATCGTATTACCTATCTCTACAGTATCAATAGCATTAAACTCTCTGTCTACTATAGCCACATATTCCACTTGATCTGTCTCTTCAAGTACGGTCAACATCTCTTGTTTGAGCACTTCAACATTGCGTTCTCCTGCCATTACCCTTTTGGTTGCTCGTTTAAGTGAGCGTGCGAGAGAGAGTGCACGTGTTTTTTCTTCCCCTTGCAAGTAGACGTTACGACTGCTTAATGCCAGTCCGTTATCATCCCGTACGATCTCACAGGGAATAATGTTGACATCCATAAAATAGTTCTTTACCATCTGTGAAATAAGGGCTAACTGCTGTGCATCTTTTTTCCCAAAGTAAGCATTGTGTGCACCACTTAGATTAAGAAGTTTCATCACCACTTGCAGCATACCGTCAAAATGCCCAGGACGTTTTTCACCTTCTAGAATGTACCCGCGAATAGCTGGTGCACCTATGCAGAGTTCATCATTTTCATACATAGCATCTATGGTAGGCATAAAAAGTATATCAACCCCTGCCAATGTACATATCTTTGTATCAGCTTCTTCTTTACGAGGGTATGCATCTAAATCTTCCCCTTCCAAAAACTGTGTAGGATTGACAAAAATAGAAACAATGACATGCTCATTTTCTTGTCTGGCTTTTTGTATGAGTGATAGATGTCCTTTGTGTAGTGCTCCCATCGTAGGTACAAAACCTATAGAGCCCGATAATGCATTTTTTGCTTCCTGTAAAGCCTCTATTGTCCGAACGATAACCATCTCTAACCTCATATTTCGCTATATTTTGATAAAATAATATCAAAATTACACTAGGTTTTTACTATGGATGCATACGAATACAGCGAATTACTCAAATCACTTACTATCAAAATGGATAATATTAAAAATATTATAAAGCCTGATGCACTGAAAGCAAGACTGGCAGAGATAGATACGATGCAGCAAGACCCTGACTTCTGGAACGATGCAGCCAATGCAGGAAAAATTTCTCAAGAGAAAACCAAAGCTGAACGTATATTGGAGACCTATAATAATGCGTATGATGCAGTGCATGATGCCAGTGAGTATTTTGAACTCTCCAAAGCAGAAAATGATGAAGAGACCTTGGAGATGCTTTATGAAGATGCCCAAAGCCTACAGGAAAATACCAATGCTTTAGAGGTACAGATAATGCTCAGTGGTGAACATGACGGTGCCAATGCCATCGTCTCCATACACCCAGGAGCTGGTGGAACTGAATCACAGGATTGGGCCAGTATGCTTTACCGTATGTATTTACGTTGGGCAGAGAGACATGGATTTAAAGTCGAAGGACTTGACTATCAGGCTGGAGAAGAAGCAGGTATAAAAGATGTCTCTTTCATTATAAAGGGAGAAAATGCCTATGGCTACCTCAAAGTTGAAAATGGTATTCATAGACTAGTACGTATCTCTCCTTTTGATTCCAATGCCAAGCGTCATACTTCATTTTCTTCAGTGATGGTATCACCGGAGATAGATGATGACATAGACATTACCATCGAAGACAAAGATTTACGTGTGGATACGTACCGTGCCTCGGGTGCAGGTGGACAGCATGTTAACAAAACAGAATCAGCCATCCGCCTTACCCATATACCTACAAATATCATCGTACAGTGTCAAAATGACAGAAGTCAGCATAAAAATAAAGCTGCAGCGATGAAGATGCTAAAATCCCGTCTTTATGAGTATGAGATGGCTAAGAAACAAGCTGTTTTGGATGGTGTAGAAAAATCAGAAATTGGATGGGGGCACCAAATACGCTCTTACGTGATGCAACCTTATCAGCAAGTCAAAGACACAAGGTCCAACCAGGCTTTTACAAATGTAGATGCCATCCTTGATGGAGATATAGATAAACTGTTAGAGGGTGTACTTATCGCGCAAGCAAGGTAGGTATAAAGTGGCTTTTTCTACTTTTGTTCCTCATCCTCTTTCTTCGTATATTTAGAGATCGTTTTTGTGATCACAATAGCTGCAACAAAAGCCAAAAGCACCATAGAGGTAGTATAGAGTACATTCATTACATCTATTTTCATACTTTCTCCTTGAGTATTTTATCTTCGATCTTATAAGAAACATCACAGCGTGCTTCCATACTCTCATCATGGGTCACCAGTAAGAGTCCAGCACCTGTCTCTTTAATATAATCCATCAGTACATCCATCACAAGTTCTGCAGTCTCTTTGTCCAAGTTCCCTGTAGGTTCATCTGCAAAAATGATACGAGGATTCTTACTCAATACCCTTGCGATAGAGACACGTTGCTGCTGACCACCTGAGAGTTCACCTATTTTTTGTTTCATCAGTTCTTTGATCTCTAGTTTTTCAAGTATGGTATCATCGATCTTCTCCGCACTTAACATACTGGCCACCTCAACATTTTCCATTGCAGTCATACCTTTAAACAAGTAATGAAACTGAAAGATGATCCCTATATCATAACGTCGTAGTGCTTCAATAGCCTTATCATCAAGGCTGTAAAGATCTTTCCCAAAAAGTGTTACACTGCCTTTATCAGGTTTGATAAAAGTTGAAAATATATGTAAAAGTGTAGACTTTCCACAGCCGCTTCGACCAATGATCGCTGCACTTTGTGATGGCTTTAAAGAAAAGTTTACATCGTGAAATAAAAGGGTATCAAAACCGTGGGAAATATTTTGCGCTTCCAATAAAAATTGGGACATCTGTTGCCTTTAAACTATTTTGCAAGTATGGATTTCGTTCCACTTCATGGCATATTCTAACA
>NZ_JBFFOH010000126.1:0-7266 GCF_041562805.1 Sulfurovum sp.
GAAATGTCTTCCCGTTATACTTTTGTTCATAATATATCCTTAGTTTTAAAGTATAGATATAGCAATATATCCATACTTAATTTTAACTTAAGATACTTAATGGAAGGTAAATGAAGAGGCGTTAAAGAATGCTTACTGTAAAGTCTATCAAAAATTTAAGAGTTTGGTTGACCTACTATATAAGCATAACCGGTTTCTTTTTTAATTTCAATCACTAAATTTGAATCAAATACAGGAGAAGCAAAGGTGATTTGACAATCATTATTATTAATATACGTAGCATAATCGTTTGTAGCTCCTTGGGTTACACCTCTATGCGGTCGTCCTAAATTATCAAAAGCTATATGTTTTGCTGTAGATGCTGACTGACCAGCACAACCATTAAATGTAATGGTATTTATGCCATATTTTTTGGTTAAAAGAATATTTGGACTTGGATTTGTCGCACTACTATGCATAAGTTGTCCATTACTTGGATCAATAGCAGCTTCAGCTTGATCTAAATTATTGATGTAGTCCATATTTGTAGCAACTGAATAACTCCAGTCACTGCCTGATTGTGAAAATCTAATCTGCCATAAAGCACTTTGCCAATCAGTACGGTCAAACTTATGTTTATTATCAGTGAGTGCTAAGTGTTGCGTATATCGTATACTTGAAAGTATGTTATCTGCTGCCTCTTGTTTAAGGTCCCTGTCTAGTCTAGGCATTGCTAATGCAGCAAGAATACCAAGTACTACTATAACAAAAACGAGTTCAATCATAGTAAATGCAGATCTTTTCATATTAAATCCTTTGATATCTATCATTTGAGAGTATGTCATCATTAAATCTTTTGTACTGTTCGTTTATGATAAACAATATTTTGTCCACTAGGGTTATCTAAGTCTTTATAATCTACATAGGCATCAACTATAATAGTAAGGGGTGTAGAAGCAGTTGTGACTGCTTCACTTAATTTTCTTGTACCAGCACATGATCCTATAACTGCGGGAGTACCAATATAGGCAATATGTGTCCGAATACGATATCCATTATTTGGATTACTAGTTGTAGCATCTCCCACAGTACCATTTATGGTACTCAAACAGTTAGTTGTTCTGTCATTCCCTGTTACTGCAAGTACAGCATACTCAGTATAACTATTTGCCAGTAAAACAGCTTGTTCTCTTTGATACTGTGCGGTAGTTTCTTTGACAACTTTGCCTGACAAACTTGTAACGAGCATAGCTACAGTTGACATGAGAACGATAATAAAGATTGCAGTTAGCATTGAGAATGCTTTCCGGTTATTTTGAAATATCATTAGAATACCGCCTTTTCTTTACAAGATGGGATCGAGCCACCATCTCCAATATTCTCTTCAACACAAAGTTTGATTCGTGTTGTTTGTCCTCTTCCTGTAAATTTGAAATTTGTAACATTTTTTAGGAGAAGAGAACTGCTTCCAACAGTATTAGTACCAACGGTTGGTGAAAAATTATAATACAAATTAAGATCAAATTTGCCATCACCATCATCATCCTCCACAACTAATGCATATGAGGTCCAAGCCAGTTTATATCGTTCAGATATACGGGTAGCAGCAGTACCCAATGTAATAGTTTGACCTGAACCCGTACCATAATAGGCTGTTGAATTATTTGGAAAATAAATAGCAAATGTCCCCGAACCACCTAGGTTACTTTGAATTGCATTGGTAAGTGTGAAATTTGATGCAGGTGTTGAAATACTTGTCGAAGTACTTGAATTTAGATCACAAAAACCACTCCAACCAGGTCTTCTCCCGGCACCTGTGTTTGCATTGGATGTAATAGCTTCAAAACTGTCACCATCATATGCTACCCATTGGAGAACAGTATACCCTTCTCCTGTCGTATCTAGAGACATATAGTCAGAAAGTAACTCAGATGCTCCTGTTTTAGTCAATTTTCGAATAACTGTATCTGGTATAGCATAACGTAAACGAGTTGCAATTTGATTTAGAGCCAATTGTGTTTTAACAGAAGCACGATGTTGTGCTCTTTGAACAATATAACTTTCATATACTTTTGCGATGACTTCAGAGCCTATAGATGCAACGATACCAAGAATAACAATAACAAAAATCAGTTCAAGCATAGAGAAAGCAAGTCTATTTTTTATATTTTTCATGATCTAAAACCCTCTTTCTTCAAATGTATATCCACCTATATTACACGAAAAGGCACGTAATACAATTGTTTTTTCAAGTACATCAGCATTGGCGGTATCAGTACTGGTTAATGTGACTGTGATATCTTTAATGTTGGTGGTAGGAGTATCTGAAGAAAAAGGCACATAAGTGATAGCCGTTTGATTATATCCACCTGTAACACTATCCCTACTATAGTTGATATCTGTATTTATATTGACGGTTGTTTTTTCAACGTAATCAAGGTCATTATCATCAGTAGTCTCTGCTATTAAACTTAAAGATATATTACCTATAAAATCATCTATATCATCTGTATCCCCTGCATCACTCTGCAATGGGGATGCATTAAGATTACTAGTAGTGTTCGTATCTGAGCGTATAAATGTTCTTTGACTTTCAGAAGGTATACCTACACGTCTTTCTGTTGTTCCGACTTTGGCAAAAGCACTATCACCATTTGTTACATTTAAAATAGGTGGACGATAATTTGTATCAACATTGTTTTCATCCCATGCATATCCCATAATCATATGAACACGTGATGCAGCTTCATTAATACCTTCTTGCTGAAGAGCAACATTCGTACTCTGGCTTGCAGTGCTTATAAGCATTGGCGCAGACATTAGCACTATACCCATAATTACAAGTGCAAAGATGAGTTCTAGCATTGCTATGGCTGGACGTAAAGTTTTACTTTTCATTACCATTCCAACCTATTATTTTTTTGTATGTTGGCTTCTCCACCTACGACATGCCCAGTATCACCATGTCCAGCCCATCCAGTAGTGGCTCCAATAAACCTTACTCTATAGAATGGACTAGGTTCCCATGGATTATCTGGATTATGTATGAGCCAAGCATCAGTAAAGTTTGCTGCTGAATCATCAGTAATGAAATCTATATCTACAATATCTGGTAGGGTAGTTCCAGTATGTGTTACTTCAACAGTTTCATCAGCACCCCCAGAAGCATCTATATTTGGTTTTGGTGGACCTGAAACAGTACCGTTTGACGTAGCTGTCAGTGTAATACTTCCATCACCTAGACTTTTACTATGTTCCCAAGACAACCACCAATCATCATCACTGATCTGACCATTAACTGTATCTATACCAAAGGAATCACAAGCTGTAAATCCTAGATCACAATAGACATCTATAGATATTGGTGTTATAACAGGACCGGGATCAACATTATCATCATAGAAAGATTTAGAGGAACGGGTTCTTGCATAATAGAAAGTTGCATTGTTATCAGCATTTACCTGTACACACCCAGGGTCTGTTGCACAGGCAGCAATTGCTGTAGCATTATCCCAGTCACCTAAACGTGTTCCACTGATATCTGCTGTATCACTGTCATTACTATCAACATAATGTGATACTATAGTTATAGATTGTATATAAGAACCATTTACATTAAATGGATTTGTCTCTTCATTGATCTCTCTTTGAAAATTAAACTCTAAGGGGAAGTTACTTTCATCCCAAAGTACATTACGTGTACCGTTATCATCCAAACCTGTACGCCCAAATCCTATATAAGAGTTTGCTACATTGGATTCATTGGCATCTGGGTAAAGATAACTATTTGTACCTGTCGAAGGTACCACTACACTAATATTAATATCTACAGGGTTTTCATAGTACAGTGTACTGTCATCATAAGGGTAAGATGCATCATCAGCCCTGAAATTTTGAGTGATACCACCGTCTTTTGTTAGTGCTTCTATCTTAGCATGCAGTCTAGCAGCCATAGGACTTCTTGTAGGAGGTGTACTAATTGGCATACCTCTATTGTCTGCAACATAGGTGAAATTACTGTCTGGACCAGCATGGTTGGTGATATTAAGTTCTGTAAAACTAAAGTGGTGTGGGATGAATGTAACATTTTTATCTCCACAGATCCAAGTATGCGTGCTACTGGTACAATCCTCAGGGGTGTCATCATTATCAACTTCAGCCCACTCTTTATCATAGATAAACAGATCTATAAGACCTACATCATTATAAGATACCTGGACAATTTCATCTGCTGGTGATGGCTCCGAAGTACTGAAGCTTGACAAGCCATTTACAGCATATACTGTTGCGGATCTGTTTAGATCTGAGTTACCATGAAGTATCCCAGCAGTGTCCTCTGTTCCATCTTTAAAATATTTAATTTCATATGTATCGAGATCATCATTGAAATTGTGATCTATTATGGTATACGTATTCGTATATCCATTAGATGTATTAGGTATATTATTTGCAGCATCTTTTGCAGTTAAAGAAATACCATAATCTTCTCCTGCACGAAGAAGATTTGGTGCATCTGTGTGAGACATACCTAGATCAAATTTATCAGGACGAATCGCAAAATTGTCAGTTGAACATGCAGGTTGAATGTTGAATGTACACATGTAACAACCAAGTGGATTGTCATAAAGTGGGTTATATCCTGGATAGGTTGGGTCACCACCACCACTATATCCACCATTTTGAGATAAACATGGCTGACCATTGTTGATTGCACATCGATCCCAGGCATCTACACCAAAACCACCTGTATATTGTATCTCGGAGTTACCACACTGTCCTATACCTTCAAGGCTACCAACCGAACTACTTGTTGAAAGACATTTTTGTCCTTCTGGACTTAAGAGATTTGGATCTACAATGATGAGTTGTAATCTTGCATTTTTTCTAATATCCAGAGGAACTGCCATGGTTTTGGTTCCAGAATATGATCCTTCTACTACATTAATGATAAGTTCATCACCGGCTGAATCATACAAGTGTTCTATATTATTCTTACTACATTCACCATTCTCGTCACTATCTACTAAATAAGGAATGATAACAAAGTCAGAATAGTTGTTTGCTGTTCCTTCAAAATGATAAGATTCTGTTTCTTTTGTCTCTATATCAAGATATACTCCTGTAATATTCCTTTGAGAAGCTGCAACCATCGTTTGTATATATTTTTGATGGTTTACCGGATTACCAGTATAGGAAGTATCGAGACTATTGTTATAATAACCTGCTAAGGTAACATTGGTGCCAATTGAAGGGTCAATGGCATCTGCTGTACTTGTAATCTCAATACCACTTTCACCTAGACCACTACAATCGCTAAGCCGTCCGTAGTGATAGATACCCTCATAAGTATAGGTTGCATAGAGACCAATACCATCAAGATCGGCTGGATTGTTTGGATTACCGTCATAAGAATCTGTATCTGTAATTTCAAAGTTACCATCACTTGATATTATGTTGTATACGTAGCCTTTTGTGTAAGAAGGAGAGCCCTCAATATTGATGTCTTGAAAGCCACTGCATGTCCCCGTTTCTGTTCCATCTACGTTTATGCTACAGTTACCATTGACAATTTCTGGAGCATACATTTTTGTGAGAGTGATATTGATATCATGTGTAAGTGCAGCTGTTGCATTGATATCGACCGTTGCTGTACAGCCATTACCGGACCAAAAGTTTCCAGTTTTTTCACAATTTTTATTGAAACCAACAGAATCCATTGTAGTTTCCGTTGTATCTGTATAACAAAGCTCCAATACTTCATTGATCTCTTCATAATCTTCTGCTACGATTTTAGTTCTTTCTATGGCGGTATTATTAGTAATATCATAATCTAGAGGGTCACTGTGAACACTAACATTGTTGATAATCGTTCCGATGATACTCGTGTCATTAGGTACTGTAGCATGTAGGGTGATTATTTTTGTTTCTCCTGCAGAGATATTACCATCATAATCACAAACAACTTTAGTATTGTCTGGTGGTGATTGTGGGTATTCACAAGTCCAGCCTGTTGATGCGGTATTGGTTGCCGTAAGGTCTATATAACCATATAATGCAGAGGGCAAGGTGTCAGTCACTGCAACATCGCTTGCATCTGCTGATCCTATATTGACGACTGCGATAGAATAATGGAAGGATGTATTGAGTTTAACAGTGTCTTGGGATCCTTCTTTTATAATGTAGAGATCAGCCATAGGTGCCCCAATGGTTATGGTAGATGTATTATTATCAGTGATTATACCCGTATCCGTACCTGATGAATCAACAGCACTGACCAAGGTAATATTGAATTCTTCCCCTTGTGTTAGGTCTGAAGTATTGATATCGATAGTTAGTGTTGCTTCATCATACCATTTTTCAATGATCAAATAGTTTGTAGAGTTGTCATGGCTGTTTGTATATGTGATGTTTAAATCTCCATTAATAGCGCCTCTATTGAGTGTTACATCAAGATCGACAGAAGTAATTCCTTGTGGTATAGTAATAGTTTCCGGAGCTATAGAGACTTCTATGATTGGAGCTGTATAGTTTATGTCGAGAGTGTATGGTTTTGCATCATCATCTCCATACATTAAATAAAGAATTTGACCTTGAGTTACAGGAAAGCGTGGAACTTCATGAAGATTACTTTTTGTATCTGGTGTACCGGTACTTGCATTACTGTCATAGATATCTTTTAAGCCACAATTTGTACCTATATAAAAAGTTGTTGCTTTATTTTCTTTGGTCATAATTATGGTTATATTACCATCTGAAGGTATGTAGAGTTGTTCATAACTAATATTAGTAAGAAGAGTTGTTCCCGTAATAGTTTGTTCACCAAGTGAGATATCGTGATCAACATCACCTGTATTACACGTAGTATCTCCTGCCTGTAGTAGAATTGGTGTAAGGATAAAACTCAACAAAGATATAAGAGCAAACTTTTTTATTGTTTGCTGTGTAAAAATAAAATATTTTGGAAGAAGCAGTAAAAAATAAAAAATAGTCATTGAATTCTTCATAATAACACCTTTTAATGCTCATACATAAGATTGAGCGAAATTTGTATGTACATCTGAAAAAGATGATATAAGCGTTATGGCTTACGATTGGTAACTCGGCTATCTACTAGAGACCCGTGGTTTTCCGTCCTTACCTCACAGTAAGTTTGGCTTTTTCTCTATGTAATACTTGACTAGAGAATATCATAGTTAATATAAAATTGATATTAAATAATAATTAATTATATTGCTTTTTAGTAAACGTCACTTTTTAGCCTAATTGGTAGAGCCATAATGAAATCGA
>NZ_JBFFOH010000127.1:0-7249 GCF_041562805.1 Sulfurovum sp.
GATGATAGATACTTTTGTAACACGGGTTGCACCTTTGGTAAGTTCAGCCATGAGTGCATGACCACTCTCATGGTAGGCAACGATCTTTTTCTCAACTTCAGAGATCTTACGGTTTTTCTTTTCAAGTCCAACAAATGAACGCTCTATAGACTCTAGAAGATCTTCTTGTTCTATCTCTTTTTTGTTGAAGCGTCCGGCAAGCAGTGCTGCTTCGTTAATGATGTTCGCCAAGTCTGCCCCCGCTAATCCGGCAGTCTGTTTTGCAACAATCCTCAAGTCGACAGTTGAAGCAAGTTTTACTCCTTTAGAGTGTACTTTTAAGATAGCCAAACGTCCATCATAATCAGGCTTGTCTACAAGAACTTGTCTGTCAAAACGTCCTGCTCTAAGAAGGGCAGCATCAAGTATTTCTGGTCTGTTTGTAGCAGCAAGTACAATGACTGGAGTATCTGTACCAAAACCATCCATCTCTGCAAGGAGTTGGTTCAGTGTTTGTTCTCTCTCATCATTTCCACCCATCTGTCCACCTGAAGCACGACTTTTACCGATAGCATCTATTTCATCGATAAAAATAATAGAAGGAGCTTCTTTTTTGGCTTGAGCAAAAAGGTCACGTACACGACTTGCACCTACACCCACAAACATCTCAATAAATCCAGAACCACTGACTGAGAAGAAAGGTACAGATGCTTCACCTGCTACAGCTTTTGCAAGAAGTGTTTTACCTGTTCCCGGAGGTCCCACTAAAAGTAAACCTTTTGGAATCTTCGCACCAAGTTCCATGTATCGTTCAGGAAATTTAAGAAAATCAACGATCTCTTTGACTTCATCTTTGGCTTCTTCGACACCCTGTACATCAGAAAATTTTGTCTCTGGTTTTTCAGAATTGATGAGTTTGTCTGCTTTACCTGCACCTAATATACCACCACCCATGCCTTTAGACATCTTTTTGGCTAAGAAGATCCAGATACCAAAGAATATGAGGATAGGAAGCAGCGAACCTAAAAGGTCAGAGATAAATCCACCACCCATGATACCTTCATAGCTAATGTTCTTTTCTTCTAAAAGAGGAATGAGATCTTTGTCGTAAGTAGGAACATTTTGTGCAACAAAACGTATTTTACGACCATCCGCATCTGCAATAGCTTCGACAGTCGTAGGCGTAAGCTTCACTGAAGTGATGCTTCCTTTTTCTATCTCAGCTTTAATTTCTGAGTATTTTACTGTTTTGGTTTGTGTAACATTGCTACTACTGTCTAACATATTACCAAGACCATCACCATCACCTACAAATGATTTAAAGATCATGATGATCACGATAGAAAATATCGCAAATGCCAATAATGGATTGTTGTTAAAAAAATTATTATTGTTATTGTCTTGGTTGTTTTTATCTTGCTTAGCCATTTATTTCCTTCTTATATACAAGTGTTACCCACTTTACTTTTATTATGACGCAACTTGAACAAAGTCCAAGTTAGTACGTTGACACTTAGCCCTGCTAAAGCTATACTCTTCGATAACTTCAGCAGTGGGCTCATCGTACATGTACGATTTTATAAATTATTTTTTGTAGACAAGTGTAACCCACTCATCCTTAAGTGTTCGTTTTACTAGAGTGAGTTCTTTAAATGAGTCCACTACTAGGTCTTCTTTTTTATCTAAAATACCTGAAAGTATCAATAGACCTTCTTCTTTACAGGTAGATTTTAAATCTTTTGCTATAAATCTGAGTACATCTGCGATGATATTTGCGATGACCACATCATAAGTAGTTTTCGCTTTATCTATAGAGCCTTCCCAAAGTTTGTCATAGGTTTCTTCGTTGAGTCCGAAGTTTTCTTTACAACTTTCAACAGAGAGAGGGTCTGTGTCACAAAGTTCGACGTGTGCACCCAGCTTCTTACAAGCCAAACCCAAGATACCTGACCCACAGCCTACATCTATAACAGATGAGTCAGAAACTACATATTCACTGATCGCTTCTAAACATGAAAATGTTGTGGCATGATGCCCAGAGCCAAATGCAAGGGCAGGGTCGATCTTAATATTGATAAAATCTTCTTTAGGCTCATACCAACTTGGAAAGATGTAAAACTTTCCAGCTTCTATAGGTTGGATAGAGTCTTGATAGGTCTTTATCCAATCTACATTTTCTTTCTCTTCTAGAGTATAGTCCATTTTAATAGCATCACTTAAAGTACCTGACAATGATACAAGGGCATCTTTAACAAAAGTTAAATCAGATTCACTTCGTACAATGATCTGCCCTGTACCAAGTTCCAATCCTTCACCATAAATATTGGCAACGAAGTCTGCGATGAAATCTACAAATTCATCATTAAGTGTAATGGTAAGTTCATAATATTTATCATTCATTTCTTAATCCTGGTAAACACAACAAGTTGTGTGAGCATACTGCTGAAGTAAACTTAGCGTTAGCGTAGTAAAATGGACTTTGTTCATTTTACGTTCTTTGTTCTATGGAAAGCTTCTTCAAGGTCAAGTGTACCTTCGTAAAATGCCTTACCTACGATAGTGCCATCTATACCAGCTTCTATTAGCGCATTAATATCTGTCATATCTTTTAATCCACCAGAAGCAATCGTTTCAAGACCTGAAGCTTTTTGAATTTCCAGGGTAAAGTCTACATTAACTCCGGTCATCATTCCGTCGCGTCCTACATCTGTACAGATAATAGCTTCTACACCTGCATTGGCAAATTCCCGTGCAAGATCAGTGGCTTTCATATCACTCACTTCTCCCCAACCTTCTACTGCGACCATACCGTCTATGGCATCAATACCTACAACGATAGGATATTTCGCAGCCATATCTTTTACAAACTGAGCATCCTTTACAGCGATAGACCCTAAAATGAGTCTATCAATTCCAAGTTCCAAATACATTTTGATCGTCTCTTCATCACGGATACCACCACCCAGTTCAAGCTTGAGGTTACAGTGCTCACGGATCTGTTTGATCTGCTCTAAGTTTTCAGGTTTACCTGCGAAGGCACCGTTAAGGTCAACAAGGTGTACCCACTCAGATCCAAGTTCTTCAAATCTTTTAGCCACTTGCCAAGGTTCATCTGAATAAATTTTTGCAGACTCCATGAGTCCTTTGCTTAATCTTACGGCTTTACCGTCTTTGAGGTCTATTGCTGGTAGTATTGTCATCTATTTTTTCCTATAGTTTTGCAAAATTTTCTATGATCTTTAAACCATTTTCATGGCTTTTTTCCGGGTGTGGTTGGATACCGTAAATATTTCCGTTTTGTACAGCAGATACAAACTCGTATCCGTAGTGCGTCTTTCCTATAGCATACTGGTCATCACATACTGCATGGAATGAGTGGACAAAGTAGAGATAGAAGTCTTTATCTAGTCCATCAAAAAGAGCAGTTTCTTTTTGTTGAAACAGTTCATTCCAACCCATGTGAGGTACTTTGAGGTGATGATCAAACTTACTTTCATCAAAAGCGATTACTTTTCCCGGAATAAGACCTAAACCCTGTGTTTTGCCAAACTCTTCAGAACTCTCAAAAAGAAGTTGCATACCCAGACAGATACCCAAAAGAGGTTTACCTGACGCAGCAAAAGCAATGACTGCTTCATCCATACCATTTTCTTTAAGGTGTTCCATGGCGTCACCATATGCCCCTACACCAGGTAAGATGAGTTTATCATATTGGTTGAGTTTGGAAGGATCACTCTCTAATGTAGCATCTACTCCAACTTTTGCAAAAGCATTGATAACAGAAGCAAGGTTTCCCATGTTGTAATCGACGATTCCTATCACGATATTGTTCCTTCAATAGACTATAATTACCGTGATTATAGCAAATTAAATTGAAAGCATATGTTTTAGGTCTCGTTTGGGAGTATTGGGTTATAATATCAATAAGAGATAGAGATATAAATAGTAGTTTATTGTATGTAAAGTAATGAGATGATGGATTTTGTATTATTTCAATATATAGGTTGCTGAAACGTATGCAAGAAAAGGCAGATCAGATTACAGTCGGAGTATTGATTGTGCCAATATCGAAGATGGAAAGTATACTATACTGATCTATACAAAAGGTGAAAAAATGGCAAGTATTAAAAAAAGTTTTGATATCAAACTTTGGAGTATGAGTATTGGTATAAGTATATTTTTTATTTTAGCAGTTCTTTATTTATATCCGGAAGTTGATACAGGGGAAGAGGGAATACTTGAAATAAGTCAATCAATTTTTATTGCATTTTCGATGATAGGATTTGCTTATCATGCTTTTATAAGTAAAGAGATAGAAGCAAAATTAGCAAGTTTTGGGCTCTCTCTTCTTTCGTTAACTTTTTTGTTAAGAGAGTTGGATGTAGAAAAACTTGATATACCTTATTTCCTGATTATTTTAGGCAGTGGTTTAGGGAGGAATTTACTTTTAGGATCTCTTTGGATCATTCTATTGATATTGACTTTAAAGTATATAAGTGTTGAAAAAAAGAAAATAGTCGCTTTTCTTTTTTCTACCTCTGGTCAATTACTTATGTTTTCGGCTTTACTGTTAGTGCTAGGTGTAATGATGGATAAAAATGTATTTTCATTACAACTTATGACAACAAGATTTTATGAAGAGTTATTGGAATTGTTAGCGTACTGTTTTTTGTTTTTTGTTTCTATTTTAAAAATCAAGCAATAATTCATATATCTTGAAGAACATTAAAATAAATAAGAGGCAATATATTTATGGAATTTATTCTTTAGTCTATTTAGATAAAATGATGTATAAAAAGTAGTCAGGTTGGGGATGAAGGAAAGAATAGAATATAGCTTCGTAAAACTGTTTTTGTGGTTAGCAAAGATAGCACCTAAATCATTCATCTATCTTATGATGAAAGGTCTTACCCTGCTTGTCTATCATTTAGATAAAAAAAGACGTAACCTTACTATTGCAAACCTTACTATGGCATTTCCTGAAAAAACTTCTGAAGAGATAGTAATGCTTTCTAAGCAAGTATATATGGAACTTTCTATCACAATTACTGAGATCCTGCTAATGTTTACGGGACAGTTCAACATTGATGAAGCCATTAAAAATCATGATCAAGCCCAAAAGAAATTACATGATATAGCACAAAATAGCCCCAATGGAGTGATCGTGATAACTGCGCATTTCTCTAACTGGGAACTTGCAGCACACTTTTTAGCTAAACATGGTTTACCTATGCTTGCGATTGGACGAGAAGGCAATAATAAACTCATTGATCAAAAGATCACTATTCCTTTTAGAAATAAATACGGTAATCGTGCAACTTCAAAAGACAATGCAATGCTTGCCATGGCAAAAACACTTAAAAAAGGTGATGCAGTAGGGTTACTGATAGATCAAAAATCTGGACATCTCAATAGTGTTAAAGTGAACTTCTTTGGTATGCCTGCGGAGACGACCATTTCAGTAGCGATGTTGAAATTGAAATTTAATCCGATCGTAGTGCCTATTTTTGTCACTAGACAAAGTGACGGGATGTATGAAATGATAATCAATGAACCTATTGATTACGTTGCAGATGAGATTGAAGATAAAGAGAAGAAGTTGGAAGCGATGACCTTGAAATATAATCAAGTCATAGAAAAGACCATTAGACAATATCCGGCGCAATGGTTTTGGATGCATAACAGGTGGAGACTATGAGTAGGGTTCTAATACTCAGTGATGAGCGTATGGGACATCTGAATCAGTCTTTGGCATTTGTAAAATATGTAGACGCTGTGTATGATGTTAGGCCTGTTAAGTTTAGATATAAATGGTATAAAGCACTCAGTTATATACTGGATAAGATAGGTATATATACAAACATGTTGTTTGATCTTCAGCTAGATAAAAAATATGATATGGTTGTGGGAACAGGGTCAACAACTTCTTATGCGACTAAAGTTTTCGCTAAAAAAATGCATGCAAGATCTGTAACTATGATGTTACCTCAAGGCTATCGTTATGATTTTGATATCATCTTTGCACAAAGTCATGATAACCCACCCTCAAAAGAGAATATCATAAAAATACCTGCAAATTTTTCTTATGTGGAACCTAAAGGTATCTACCAAGCACAGAAGAAGTCTATAGGTATCGTTATTGGTGGAGATAATAAACTGTTTACTCTATCCAAAGAAAAACTTCAAGAACAGTTAGATTTTATCAAACGGTATTATGAAGGGTATGAGGTCGCTATCACTACTTCTCCGAGAACCAGTGAAGAGATAGAACTTCTAGTAGCGTCATACGAGTTTGATTATGAGGTAATTTTCTCTAAAAACCCTATCAACCCTATCCCTGATTTTCTTGAACTCTGTGAGACTGTATTTATCACAGGGGATAGTACTTCGATGATATCTGAAGCTATCTCCTATGGTAAGTCCAATGTAATTGTATTGCCTTTAGAGCGTAAAGAAGAAAATAAATTTACTCGGTTTATAGATACTTTGGAAAAAGAAGGGTATCTGCATATTTTTAACGGGAATATCAAAAATAAAAATAACAAAATAGATTTTAAAGCATACCTCAAAGAGGTGAACGCATGAAAATAGTACAGTTATTGCCTGAGCTCAATGAAGGTGGGGTAGAGCGTGGTACTATGGAATTGAGCCGTGAGCTTGTAAAGCTTGGACATGAAAGTATTGTTATCAGTGCAGGGGGGAAACTGGAAGAAGAGATAGAAAAAGATGGAGGAAGACATATCACTTTTAATGTATGTTCCAAAAACCCTTTTACTGTTCCTTTTCGTATGATACAGTTACGGAAAATGTTAAGAGAATTAAAACCCGACATCCTTCATGCAAGAAGTCGCGTTCCCGCTTGGCTTGCATACTTGGCAAATAAAAAGCTTTATATCCCTTTTGTCACGACTGTACATGGATTTAACAGCGTGAGCCCTTATAGTGCTGTGATGACAAAAGGTGACAGAGTGATCTGTGTGAGTGGTGCTATCAAAACGTATATTCAAGAGCACTATCAAACAGCTGATGAAAAGATCACGGTGATACCCAGAGGAATTGATCTGGAAAAGTTTAATCCTAAAAAGTTAGATGCTGCATTTATAGATGACTTTAGGGAAGAGTATGCACTTAGTGGTAAGTTTATAGTTACATCAGTTGGTCGGATCACGCAGTTAAAAGATCTAGAGACATTTATCTCTGCGATTGCTGTATTGAAACAGGATCATTACAATGTAGTCGGACTGATAGTGGGTGGAGTAAGAGAAGATAA
>NZ_JBFFOH010000128.1:0-7247 GCF_041562805.1 Sulfurovum sp.
ACAGTGACAATCACGGCCGCGGCATTGCAATCCATTGCACTAACCCCAGCGAATCCTAGTTTGGCCGCTGGAATAACCCAGCAGCTGACAGCAACAGGAACCTATTCGGATGGAACCTCTATTGATATCACAGCTTCGATTACAACATGGAGCTCGGCTGCGACAGCTGTAGCAACAGTAAACAGTTCTGGATTAGTCAGTAGTGTCGATGTTGGTTCAGCCGTTATATCTGCTTCTTTAGACGGTATCAGCGGAACAACCACAGTGACAACGACAGCAGCAGTGCTAGAGTCTATAGTACTAACTCCCGCGAATCCATCTATTGCCAAAGGTTTAACCCAGCAGCTGACCGCTACCGGAACTTATTCTGATGGAAGTACTTTAAATATAACCGATGTGAGTTTATGGACATCGTCTAATAGTCCTGTGGCAACGTTTGTAAGTCATGGAAATGTTTATGGAGAAAATATAGGTTCAGCAGTGATTACCGCATCATACAATGGGATCAGCGGTTCGACAACAGTATCGATCATGCCCCCTGTGTTAGAATCGATAACAGTCAGTCCAAGTGACTTTACACTGTATTGGCCTGGAGATGTGGTACTGCTTACCTCAACAGGACACTATTCTGATGGAAGCTCTGCAGACATAACAGGTGCAACTCTCTTCTCATTACTTAACGGCGGTGACGGTGTGGCAATCCAAATAGGCGCTAGCACCTTGCAAATAATAGATTTTGGGACAACTTATCTTACCGCCACAGCAGAAGGAATAAGTACAATGGTAACAGTATTTATACCACTATAGCACAGTGATTAGGGAGTACTCTCTTGTCGGAATCATTCCAATAAGATAGTCATCTTTAATTAGCCATTTCTAAAGTAAAACAATAAAGACAAAGGAACAAAGCCTTTAAATTCCAATAGGAAATATTGGTTGCCTGAACCCGTTTATTTCAGATCTGCTTGACGATACTCAACACTACACTCCATCTTCCATATGTAAGAGAACAGATTTCTGATATGCATTTGGTTATGACAATATATTCTTATCTATACATCATCAAAAGGGGAAGTTATGCGTTATATTTTAGTAGCAGTTATAGCCCTGCTCTTGTTTGCAGGCTGTGCGGATTCGGTGAGTTTTATTTTGGCAGATCAGCGTGAGCAGGTGGGGTTTTGGTACGGTTTATGGCATGGTATGATCGTTGTTATTGCCTTTGTCGTGTCCCTTTTCGATGACAGTGTCGCCATCTACGCCGTCAACAACAGTGGCGGATGGTACGACTTTGGGTTTCTCTTAGGCGTCATCGCAGTCTGGGGCGGCGGTTCTCAAATGAAGTGCAGATCTGCCGCAGACAAAAGACGCGACAGAGAGTGGGAAGAGATAGGCAGTAAGGTTGAGACAAAAGTGATGCATAGGTTAAAAGAGTGGGCAGAAGACGAAGAGAGCAGAGAAAACACCCAAGAGTGGGACGAGATCAGCGAAAAAGTGGAGAAAAAACTAAAACGTAAAATCCGCGAGTGGGCAGAGAAAGAGTAAAAAGCCGGAGAGTTGGCTTTGCAGTGTTGTTTTAATTGTTGACTGATAAACGGACCTATGCATTCCCATCAAGTGATGGGAACGAGTAATAATCAGGATGTCCTGAAAAGTACTCTAAAGGGCATCCCTTTTCGATAAATGCTGTACAGAGATCAGCGTTAAGCCTGTTTATATAGTCCGAATCAGTTTTTAAAACAGTATCAACCAGATCTACAACGTCATCTGCATTTATACACCTTCCTAAGATTTTATATACTGCTAATTGTTTAGTTCCGTAATTATCATCATAGATAAAAGTCTCCAAAGCATATCCTCGATCAACAAGAGCATCTATTACATTGCGGTGCCTGTGTTTCATAAAATAGTGTAAAGGAAATCCTCTGTTCATCAGTTTTATACAAGTATCTGTATGAAGTTCTTCAACAAAATCAGGAACAGTCTGTATAACAGAGTCAACCAGTTTTACGACTTCATCTACTTTAGAGTACTGCTCTGCTATTTTTTCTAAGGCGCAACCGGCAATCCCGTAATCTTTAACATAAAGAAAAGTATCTAAAGCATACCCCTGAGAAATTACAGCTTTTTTTACATAACTATCTTCATCTTCTACTAAGATATCAAGTCCATAGCCTTGTTTTGCAACTTCCGCACGTACATATTTGTCTTCATCGTATAGTAATACATCGAGACCATAGCCCTGTTTTGCAACTTCTTTACGTACATCATAATCTTCGTCAGATACTAATATATCCAGCCTGTAACCTTGTTGCGCAACATGTCGACGAACATAAGAACTTTCGTCATTAACCAAAACATCCAGCCTATAGCCATGTTTTGCAACATATACACGAACTAGAGAGTCTTTATCGTTTATCAATACATCCAGTCCATAACCCTGCTCTGCCACTGCAATACGTACCCATTCATCTTTATCATTAATCAGTACATCAAGTCTATTGCCTTGTTTTGCAACCTCTTTACGTACCCTTTTATCTTCGTCATCTATCAATATATCTAGACCATACCCTTGTTTAGCAACGGCAGCTCTTATCCAAGCATTTGTACTGTTTATAAAATAGGACAAACAGTAACCCTTATTTATAATATCTATAGCGATGCCTTCATCCATGTCTTTAACCATATCCCGCATTCCAATTCCAGGTATAGTAATGCCAATTGACAGGGGAGCTAGCTTCGATATGTACTCAAGCGCTTTCATGGCTTCTTCACTGTTTTTGCAATTAGATATATTTTTAAGAAACTTTTCCCTTGCAGCATGACTAACATAGAAGTTATCATCAAGCATGAGGAGCTCGAGTGCATATCCGGACTTTGCCAGACCAAGTCGTACCCATGTACTTTTGTCATTCACTAAAGTATCGACCTTATAACCTTGTTCTGCTACCGCGCGACGTACACTGTTATCTTCATCATCTATTAATATATCAAGACCGTAGCCTTGTTCTGCCACTGCAGAGCGGACTACAGCTTCTTTATCATTTATAAGAGTGTTTAGTCCATATCCGGACTTTGCCACACCAGCACGAACTAAAGCACTTTTATCTTCAATAAGTAAAGAAGGTTTATAACCCTCTGCGGCAACTGCAGCCCTTATCTTACTCTCAGCGCTGTGCATAAAAACATCAAGACCAAAGTTCTTTTTAATAGCTATAAAAGTTATCCAGTTATAATCCAAATCAGCACTTTCACTCATCCGCCAATTGACATTTTTTTCATAATAATCTCGTTTTATAAATATGTGATAGTTCTCTTCTGTCATCTCATCAGCTATCTTAACAGCGAGCTTATCTGCTTCTTTTATAAAAAACTCTCTATCACTATCTGTCAGTATTTCATTGCAGCAACCATACCCCATAATGTCTCCTTTATAGTTTTATGTATGAATCTTAATAGATGCAAATGACAGGTTATGTCGCATGTGGATATGAAGATAATAGATAGTAAATCAGTTAAATGACACAACCTGTCGCCACTGCACTTTATACTCAACTGAAGTACAAAATAGTTGCTCATTCTTTTGAGCTAAACAACATTACTAAAAGGATAAGTCATCAAGAAAACCACTAGAACCTGGAAAGAGGCACCACTTCTAAATAAAATTGCTTTTATTGTATTTGCAATAGTTTTGGTAGCTGTTGTAGTTATACAAAACACCTAACCTTAAATATATGCTCAATTGAGCCAACCACAATGACTTAGAAAAAATGTGTCGCTAAGCCGTTTAACCTACAAGGACAATGATATGACATTACAAAAACAGATTATAGAGATATTACTGAAAAGAGACAGACCCTTTTATATCTTTACAGAAGATACACACCCTATGTTCCAGTCCGAACCTTTTCTGGTCGAACCTTCTAATCAGACAGACTATGATACTAAGCTTATAGCCACGCCTAACAAAGAGTATCGTCCATCTGCCAGGCTGGTAAGCTTAGAGGACAGTTACGACCCTGCACTAATCAAGAAAACACGTTTTGAGAGTGAAGAGGAGAAAGAGGCTGAGATAGATAGGATTCTTAAGGCTTCAGGCTTTACAAACAGTATGAGCAATCGAAAGTCAAAAGGTGAAGAGGTTGAAAGATACTTCAAACTCATTGAAGAGAAAAGGCAAGAGGAGCTTGACTTTAAACGCAACGGTCCAAAAATACACTTCATACTTCTAGATGATGTAAAACAGATACGTATTGCTTATGAAAAAGAGCTGGTCTTAGTATGGAGTTTTTATGCAGACAGAGACCGTGAAAGCTTAACGTCACTTTCTGACCTTTCTAATGTTGATGATGAGATGCTGATAGAGCGCTACCAAATGGCTAATCCGGCTACCTTGGAAGACAGTATCCGAAATAGTATTGTGAAAAGAGGAAAAGAGAAGTTCTTGACTGATCTTATCCCCTCTTATCCTGAAAAGCATAAGGAGATCATAGAGAAGTTTTTAAAGGAACAAGATGCTTATAGTTTTTTAAAAAGCATAGATGACCTCATGGAGGCTGAGAAAGGGAGGAAGGTAAAAACTGCTTTTAATATACTTGGATCAAAGTTTTATCATGAGTTTAATGGCCAATACAGAAAAGCAGAGTTGATGAATGCCATAACCTCATCGAGTGGGAGGTTTCCAAGAATTGAGGGTGGTCCTGTTTACAGGAGTAGAAGTTGGGCAAGCGCAATGGCAAACACAGGAAGAACAATTGATGTAGACAATAGGCTTGTCTTTAGACAGCCTATAGAAAAGATAGAAGAGATCATCAAACCGATGATGGTAGAGCATTATCATAAAGCAAGGGGCAATTATAAAAAAGAGATCAACTCTTATGCCTTTTATGATTTTTGCGGAAACAAGACTACGTACCCTCTAGAAGAGTTGGGCTTATGTAAGGAGGAGGCAGATGAATGAAGCCAGAGTTGAGTCTATTCATTACAATTCTGGAAGTGGTTTATAAAGATGGGGCTTGGATCGTTTAGAACAGCGGTGCAGTCGGCGGTGTGGCAAAATAGTACATTACAGAACCTACAGCAATAAGAAAAAAGCTAAACGGCAAAATACCCCAACTGGTAAAGTCACCAGGCTTTGAGATCTTTTCATCAATCATAACAAAGACGACTGAAAGTGCTGCAAACCCCAACAATACCAAAGAGGTGTAGTAGAGACCGATCCAGTAGAAAAATGCAACAATACCCAGCAGTACAACAAAAAAGACAATATCCCCATTTCTGCTCTCTATAGCTCTAACCTTTTTTCGCTCTTCTGCCATCTCGTCGTAACGTCTTTTGACCTCTTCATAATTCAAGTCTCTAAGGTCATCAAAACTGCTCGAAAGCATCTCTTTCATCCAGTGATACATAAATATATTTTGCGTTTTCTCTTCTGACATACTCAACCCTCTATTTAAAATATTCTGAAGTATATCGGCAGCTCTCTTTATCAACACTATAGTTGAATACTCTGCTAGGTTGTTTGGTGATATTCAATTAACGGAGTCTCTGAAAGAAGAGCTCTAATCACCCTTGACATGTAGTACCTTTATCAAGTAAATATATATTAAGTATAATATGGCATAATGATACTCATAAAAATATATAGGATTAAAAATGGCAACAGTAAATTTATCAGAAGCAAATTTCAGTGAGACTATTGAAAACAACAACATCGTGATCATAGATTTCTGGGCTCCATGGTGTGGCCCTTGTAAACAGTTTGGTCCGATCTATGAAAAAACATCCGAGCAGTACCCTGACATTGTTTTTGGAAAAGTCAACACTGAAGATGAGCAGGCCTTAGCTGGACAATTCCAGATCCGTTCTATTCCAACGACCATCATTATTAAAGAGAACATCGCTGTCTTCCAACAGCCAGGTGTTATGCCGGAAGAAGGCCTAAAAGATGTCATCAGACAGGTGCAAGAGCTTGACATGGACATGGTACGTCAAGAGCTAGAAAAACAGCAGCAAGCTGAAAACGCGAAATAGCCTCTTTCCACATCTTCTCAGTGCGTTAACAGCACTTTTCTCCAGGTGAATAGTTATCACCCGGCCCCTTCTTTTTAGACTGATACACTGACCTATGCATTCCCATAGAGTGATGGGAACGAGGAATAGAAGAATAAAGAAAGAGTTATCGTTATCACATGATCCCTATGTCTCTGTGTTCCAACGCTTGATCCGTAATTTGAACTATGCATTTGCATCGAGAAGATAGAAAAGAAAGCACAAGTTACCTACAAAAATGTAAGCACAATAGTTTATTTTTTTGGATAAATGTAGTGTTCAACAATATCATGTTCAACTAGATAGTTTTTACATACACTTTTTAGAGTACTTGGAATAATAATCTTTGTAATTATTTTCCTTCCTGTTTCCTTTTCATAACGATTCCATACTTCTATTAAATCACATCTAAAATCCATCTGAGCAACATATATAGCCTTTTGATTATGAGTCCTTTGGTCTTTTATAATTTTTTCAGGATGAAAGATAATAGGTAATGTACCTTTTAGACAATTTTACCTCGTTCCCATCGTCTCGATGGTAATGCATACATAAAACCTATTATGCGATAAAAAGGCACCTCAGAAAATATTTTACACTCATACTTTTTTCAATTTGGAACTGACTTTGCCGTGTTCTTTTAACTATTGACTGATAAACTGACCTATGCATTCCCATAGAGTGATGGGAACGAGGAAAACTGTAGTAATTTACTTCATAGGGTCTTTGACATGAAAAAACATACATTCATAGTAACAATAATCATCTTTCTTTTTGGAGTTGCAGGGTGTGGAACTACCGGGAAGACGCAACGGAGTACTGTCAGTTTAAATGATGTTCCAAAAGTATCACACTATCCCAAAATCAATGTCTTTCCAATTGAGGTAGATTCAAAAGGCATAATTCTGATAAATGTCGGTATTAAAGAGTATGGAAAGTTTGACGAAGCCGATAAAGAGAACATTGTATGGTCTTTGCGCGATACCCTCAAAAATGAAACACATAAAAAAAATTTCACAACATCAAAGCGATTCAATGTACACATTTTTTTACACAAATACATTGTAGCTGGCGACAATAATTCCGGTGCAGTCTGGGCAGCGGTAGATTGGTGCATAGCAGATGAAAAAAACAATATTCTGTTTAGTGAAACATTCTATGCAACAAAAACAACTAGATTTGTAGGAACAATTGGCGGA
>NZ_JBFFOH010000129.1:0-7155 GCF_041562805.1 Sulfurovum sp.
ACTAATTGTGGCAGAGAAGTCTTAGCATACAAATTAGTCTCGGTTTATACCCCATTTTTCTTCGGCATAAAACATACCAGCATATATCACCATGGTAATAAATACAATAGCACCTGAGTCATCCTCAACATCAAACTTGTGTCCTAGGAATGCATATACGCCACCAATCAGAAGTGTAGCCAAAATCATTGGTATAAAAATAAAGGCAATTATTTTGAGTGTCTTAATCATTTCAAAGCCAACTTTGCAGCAGGAACAAACACCTGCCTTTCTCTTTTAGATCCGTCTTCATACTGATAAACAATTCTGATGATGTCTCCATGCTCATTAAGCACTTATTTTGTGGCGATAATAGCTTTCATTTGCTACTCTTCACTGTACAATAATTTTAGGAATTTATCTATTCCATCATAATAGAGATATTTATTACCATCCATTGCTGTAATCTTTATTATGTCATTGCCATCATCAAACGTCACTATGGCTTCTATTCTCAAGAATACACACATCTCATCATCCGTCCACACATTCATAAATGTCATTATCAATTCCTTTCAGTAAAAGTAGTGTATCTAAATACAGCTTTTGTGAGTAATATTCTGCAAGGGTGTGCAATAAAGTAACAAGTGAGTAAATTTGTGTAAATATTCTACCATTGTGCCAAAAAAGTACGCTCTCACCGATAACAAAAGGGACTCACTGTCCGCCATTTAATCCTCCTAAAACACGTACTTTCAAGAATTTTTACAATGATTGGTGTATTTTTGCAACAATGACAAGTATATTTTTATATATAAATTCTATACTGTGCATAAATAACATACACGCCACCTAGTGAAATATCAAACCAAGTTATCTTTGCCTAGCTCTTTTTCTTTTTAGCTATAATCTCAAAATAATTGGCAAAGAAATAATTTAATAATAGGAAGAAAAATGCATCCAAGATCAAAGATAAGAACAGGCTTCTCAATGAAAGTTAGTGGGGTTCATCCTACTCGTCCAGACTTGCATAATGTAGCGGCAGAGTTAGGTATTGGCACGAGAGATATACTTATAAAAGATGGCATACTTACTGTTTACAACACATCTGAAGCATGCCAGGAAATTATAAATGATAATGCTTTAGCCTCATTTGTAGCAATGGCCTTAGATATCTCTGCTGAAGATATTAGTGATATAAACGAAGTGATAGAAGAACCCGTAAAGATAGAATTTGATTTAAGTGATTTCGAGGATGATGAGGACGATGAATAGCCTCTTGAGTAGTTTATTAAAAAGGATAGAAGAATGACACATCTACAAGAAGAGTTCCTTAGTGAACTTAAGAGTAAAGCAAAATTAACTGTAGCTGAGTATGCAGCCTTATATAACAAGCATAGTAAATTAGCTATTGAACATGAAAAAAACAATGGTGCCAGTGAGCCTAAAGCAAAGGCTATGGGTGATTATTACACTGTTTCTGTCTTATCTGATTTTGTAGGTAACGATGATCTAATTGATAGAATCATGGCTCTTCAATAATCAGATAAGAAGTGATAGAAGTTCTGTTGAAACTTAAAACTCAACTCTGTAAAAACCCAAAGATAAAGGTACTATGACTCTATAGTACTTGGGTTACTCATCATCCTCTTCATCTTTAGCCATCTCTGCACGTACGTGATCCATATCAAGCCCTTTAACGTGAGCGATGAGCTTACCAAAGGCTTCTTCAGGTAGCATGCCTCCTTGATTAAGTAGGATGATACCATCTCGTACGACCATAAGTGTTGGAATCGAACGAATACCATGCTGATCTGCTAGAGCTTGTTGTTCCTCAGTATTGACCTTGGCAAAGGTGATATCAGGATTGTTTTCTGCTACCTTTTCAAAAATTGGGGCAAACTGCTTACAGGGACCACACCATTCTGCCCAAAAATCGATAATCACTATTTCGTTATTATCAAGTGTTTCGTTAAAGTCTTTTGTCGTTAAATCTATATATGCCATAGTCTTTCCTTTATATTAGAATGAAGTATAGCATAGCGATTGTTTTTGTTCATTTAATATTATAATTGATACGTAATATTTATGTTATTTTTCTTTAGACTTAATTCATTAGTACTTAATTATTTCCTCCTAAATGATCATATATGCTTTAGAGTATATTTGTTTAATTTTTGAGTAACCAAGTATCTATATGTTGAGGAGCCATTATTCAGGAGACACCTGGACCGATTACTAACACAATAGTGGCTAATAGTAAAAAGGTTGGGTACAACAATAATCTAATATTTTTTTAGCAGCGAAAAAAATGAATGAAGCAGTTAAACTATTTTTTTAAGAAATAGGGGGGAAATTATTTATATAAGTACTGTTGTTTTTGTTAAGTCGTTATTATCTAAAAGTTTTTTAGCAACATTCATTGATAAACCTGATTTAGAACAGGCAATATTAAATTGTTCGTTATCTTTTAAAAGTCTAATTAATACTTTTAGTCTAGTATCTTTTGATATATTATTTACTGACATCTTTTCTCCTTGTATTTTATGTAATTTGGTTGCGGAAGATGGATTTGAACCATCGACCTTTGGGTTATGAGCCCAACGAGCTACCGGACTGCTCTATTCCGCGATAATATTAAGTAAGTTTGATAGATTATAGATAAGGGGAAGCTACAAAATAGATTTACAGTATATCCATATAAACTTAACTAAGAATAAATATGTATATGAGAATGATTTTTAGACTTGGGATATAAAGTGAAATATAGCAGATTATTCAAAATATTTGTGTTAATTGTATGCAAATAGCAGACTGTTTAAGTTATTGCCTATGTACCCAAATTTACGAATAGTTTATTAATTTATTTGTCTAATTCAGAAAAGTAATAAGACTACAGATAAATTATGCTATCATCGCAAAAATTTGTATGATTATAATAATAAAGGATAAGAAATGACAAGTGGAAAAGTATTGACATTATATATGACCATGCCTGACATGATGCGTTCTGGTCACCGTATGAGGGTTGAAGACCTTGACTTTGATGATAATGGTATCATAGGCAGTAGAGACTATGACAATGGAAAAGAACATACAATGGTTCTGATTTCAAAAAAGAGTTATGACATCATAGAAGAGGCGGAACTTGTACTTGAAGAAGGTGTGTTGATGGAAGATATTTATGTAGATATCGATCTTTATCATCTTAAAAAAGGATCGATCATAGAGATAGGCGAAACGCTTTTTGAAGTAGTGGGACCATGTGAAGACTACCGTTATCTGTATGCATTTGCACCTGAGCTTCCTGAGTTACTTCAGGGGAAACGTGGTCTTTTTGTATCTCCTGTAGAGTATGGAGGAATCGCAGTTGGAAATAAAGTAAGTGTGGTAAAAGAAGCTTAAGATGAAAAAAATAGGTATAGGCATAGACTACAGTAATATCTGCAAAGACTATAATACATCATATCTGGATCGAGACAATACAGATCCGGCAACATCCAAGTGCATGAAACAGGTACTTGTGTGGACTAACGGGTTTTTATCTGAACTTTTGGAAAACTTCCAATACAACATGTATCACTTACACTCTAGCACACCAGTAAAGATTGAAGAGATTGCATCAAAAAGATTTCTTTTCTATTCTCTGGAAAAAGAGATAACACTACAAAACTATGTACTGCAAAAAGAGTATGTAGAATATGAGTCCTTAGCTTCTTGGAACACAGAAAAGAGTGAGGGAATACTGATTCAGAATGATGAGGATGGAGAAGGGATCTATTTATATTTTAATGAAAATTCCAAAGAACATCAATGGATAACAGATAAGCTAAATGATTTTTCTTTAGAGGAAGTTCCCTTTCCTACAAAATAAAAAAGATAGAATTGTGAGATAAAAGCATTTGTTTGATCGTCTTTACAATTCATCTCAAGCCTTTCTATAAAGTACTCTACTGACACTTCACCTTATTTAGAAAACTTCTTATCATTTCTTTACACAATTCTGTTTTATTTATGATAGAATGCAATATGAGGTTGTGATAGAAGATATTTCTAAGGAAAACACTATCATACTTCATGCTTTTCATTGAAACTGATCAGCTATATTATTTTAGGAGAAATTGTCATGAGAAACGAAATTAAAGCTAAACTTGAAGAAATTGTAGTACTTCTGAATGATCCAGAAGAAACTGTATTGAACAACGAACTTAAAGAGAAACTGGAAAAAATTGTAGCACTTCTGAGTAACCCAGAAGACATTGCAACGGAACAAGAAACTAAAGAGAAGTTGGAAGCCATTGTAGCACTTGTTAATAATGTGATGGTAGACCCAGACATTGATATTGAATATTGTATACCGGATGTAGCAACAACATCAGGGACTTGTGATGTTTCTGGAGATCCTTATATTTTAGTGACATATGTTGTGAGTGAATACACAAGACCGACACGTAAAATCCGCTTAACAAATACATATCTAAAAAATACAGCCAAAGCGATAGCTAATTTGGTTACTTTCTCGATTGAACAATTTAAAACAGAGATAGATTCTGTAGAGATGGGCTAAACAGCCTCTCTTCGGAAGGTTTTATGTAGGCTAAAAAGCTTTCTCTTTAGCCTAGATAGATAACTTATTTAATAATTCCATGGAATTGTTCATAGACTCTTTTCACATATTTCGGTTTAAGACCTGTAGTTTTGATCTCTGCCAACTCTTGTTGAATATGCTCTTTTTTAATGGCGATGAGATTTTCCCATCTTTTCACTAAAAACTCTCTCACATCTGCTTCAAAATCACCGTTGTAATCAGGATATGCAGCACTTAATTTATCTACAACATCACCAAATTCTGTCTCTTTAATAAGTGTTAACTGTTCTTTTGGATGCGTTTTTTCGACGTCTACAAAGTGTGTCCACCCAGTTTCCAATATAGTTCTTAACTCTTGTGCATAATCTCTCTCTTCGTTCGGGAACTTTTGGATCAATGATGCAGCGATATCTTTAAGCGCATTGGCCTTAACGATTTCTAACTCTTCTTCAAAACCTTTTAAGTCTTCTTCATATTCTGCGGCATCTTCATACATTTTTGCTATCTCGGCATTTTTGCTATTATCTCTACTATTTTTTTTGGGAACAGGGTTTTCTTCTCCCGCTTCCTTAGCATGAGCAGCTTTAAGTTCTTCCATTTGTAATTCTAAATAGAGCTTTTCTTTCTTTTCGGCCATAGTATCAATACCTCATAATAATTTTTTTGTATTTAAGCATTACGTTCCTTAGTTTGTGATTAAACAACTAACCTTAAAAATGAAATCAACTTCAAAAAAGATAAACGATATTACTTCCAAAAGATTTATTTTTCTATATATAAGGTATATAGCCTTTATATGAAGTTGCCTTTCATTCAAAATAACAAAGGGAAAAAGTGCATACATTTCCTAATTTAGGTTAGACTTGATACTTTCAAAAGTAAGTTACATACATATAGGTAAAATATTTAATAAATAGTAGAGATAAAAAATGATAAAATACTCAAAAAATATGAAGGAAGATATAATGTCTAATACACTAATACACAATGCAGATGAATGTAAATATGAATACCATATAGATGGCTATGTAGCATATATTACTTATGATGATCAAAATGGAAACTTGCATTTAACGCATACAATAGTACCAGAGGAGTTAGCGGGGAAAGGTCTTGCCAGAACTCTTTTGGAAGATGTACTGCAAGAGATAAAAAAAGAAAATAAAAAAGCTGTAGCTAAGTGTTCGTATATAGTTAAATATCAAGAAAAGAATCCAGAAACAAGTGATTTATTCGCATAGACCTATCTGATGATCAAGTCTAAATTAATTTAGACTTGATCATCATGAGCCTTTTTTACTCATATCCCCCATGTAGTGGGTCATATCGATAGCCACAGCTTAAACTCTTAAACTTAGAAATATAAATTCTGCTCATGTACCATTATTCTATTGTACCTCTATAAATAGTATTGTAAAGCATGGCGTACACTAGTATATATGATGAAAGTATCTCTATAATATGATACATTAATATATAACTCTACCTTATGTATAGTTTTTACATCTTCTTTACTATGTACGGATACTGCTTCATATGGTAACTATTTCACTCATGCTATAGTTTCATATAGGTCTAATATTACATATTTAAATTATATTCGCTACTATAAGATACAAATTCATGTTTTAAAGATTGAATATACGTAGTTATACTACTTTCTCTCTGAAAAACTTCGTATCTATTGATAGTGAATTTAAGAATGTTTTATACACTTTTGTGTATTTTTTCGAACTTTTTCATAAATATAAGGAGTCAAATATGACGAAAAGAGTAACAGAAGGTCCTGCTGGGTATATGCCTGCGTCAGCACCGGAGATGGGGGTAGAGCTTGCACCTGAAGGTTCAGCTTTACTTTATGGTAATGTTGTCACACCTGAAGAGGCAATGAGAGATGCTGCTATAGCATTACTCACAAGGGACAACCCAACAATCTTCCCTGGTCCTCAAGTTCTATGGGACTGGAAAGATGACGTTAAGGAAAAAGCTGCAGCTATATTAGATCTTGCATCTGAGATTCCAAACTGTAAAATTATTCCAATGCCAGATTACAGACCAAAATATCCAAAGATCGACGTTAAGGCTGAAATCAATCCAAATCACCCAAATTTAACAATCCTTGATAATAGAATCAAAGCTTGTGTTTTTGTAGGTGTACATTGTCACTATGCAAACCTTTCACTTAGAATGATTCGTGCTGGTACTGATTGTTATACAACTGCTTTATGTGCTTATATGGGACATGAAGAAGCAATGGCATCAATTAGAGATCTTCATGCTTCAGATATTCAAAAGTTCAAAGAGATCGTAATTGAAGAAAGAAACAAATTAGGCATTGAGTGGGAAACTACTCTACCACCTGAAAACCCATCTTTACCAAAAGAGGATTTCAGTACATTGTCACCAGCTGATTATGGCGAGTATAGAAGTCTCATCATGACCAAAAAAGGTGAACATGTTACTGAAACTGAATAAAGGAGAAATTTAATGGATGCAAGTCAAAGACCACAATTAGAAAAGACAAAAGTAGATATAAATTACCTACTAAAAGAGGCTCCGAGAGAGCAGCACTTTATTACAGGTGCCCA
>NZ_JBFFOH010000130.1:0-7122 GCF_041562805.1 Sulfurovum sp.
ATTGTCATACCATTTACTGCCAATAAACACAAAGATCCTACAAAATAAAGTATTAGGAGTATCCATAGTCCACGACTTATCATTTCCAAGAAAGGGAAAAAAAGTGTGATACGATATAGTATACCTAGTAAGACTGTATATTTGACCATATTGTGTAAACGTGTATAGAGCTTAACAATAGTTACTTCACTACAGTTTACACATCTGTTTTCAATCGCTTTTTGTTGATATTTATCTAAAAAAGCATAGACAAACTTTAACATATAGCGTGATAAAGTAATGATCACTGCTATGCGAATGATAACAAAAAATGCTTCTAACCAAAACCCTTCTGGTATCTTAGCCCATAATTCAAAGAGAAGTGCTTTAAGACTCATCCCATTTGAGAGATACTGAATACAAAAAATGGACATAGTGATAAGTCCGATCCATAACAATACTTTAAGTGCAAAAAACAAATACGCTTTCGCTTTGTCTATTTTAGGCTTGTTTTTTTCATATGAAGCGGTATTCTTCATCAGACCAAATGCAAAATGGTAATGTATTTTAAGCATAATGTATACTCCGACTACAGCAAGAAGCAGTAGTCCAAAGACAATGACTTCTTCGTAGAAATTTTGAGTATCCATATGTAAAGACCTAATAATTAAATAAAAAGTGATTTTAGCATAAGTTAGGTTTAACCATACGTGTCATGTTGTTGTTTTCATCCTAACAAAGATAAAATAAAATTTACTTTCTGGCAAAACTTATGTTATAGTAGTATCACAATTTTTAAATATACTCCCCCCCCGATTTTTAAGAAGTAAAGTTAAAGAGATGGATACATTAATGAATCACCAAGATAATAAGATAGAAGAAGATAGTTTAGACCAAGCCATTGATAACACAGATATCTCATTTGATGAACGTCTTTCTTATGATAAAATGGTCTTTTATTATATTTCATTACCCATTATGCTTATTGGGAATCTTTTAGGGGCTCTTCTTCTATCTGCCATACAATTAGAGTCTGTAGATCTCTATTCCATCAGTATCTGGCTTCTTGTCAGTTTTATTATGTTCCTCTATCGATTTTATCACTATTATCAGTTTAAAGGTGAGAGTGAGGCCAATAAACTCAAAAATGCAGATATCTGGCTTGATAAATATTATACCAATACGTTGCTCGGTGGTATTGTCTGGGGGAGCAGTGCATTTTTACTCTTCCCTGAATCGGGACTTTTAAATCAAATGATCCTGCTTTTCTTTTTATTTGCCATTGGTTTTTCTGCTATGGGTATTTTGGCATCAAAAACTGACCTTTTGCTTACATATGCATTAGTCACATTTTCTCCTATTATCTTACGTCTCTTTTTTATGGAGACTGAGCTTTACAAAATGATCGCGTTTATTATTCTTGCATTGATGCTTATCATGATACTCACGGCAAACTATTATGGAAAAGTGATCAATAATGCATTGAACAATCGTCAACACTTCATGACCATCAAGCATACACATGAAAAACTCAAAGAACGTTTCTTCTCCCTGTTCGAACGTGCTCCAGTAGGTATCTATTACTATAATCCTTCTTTGGAACTTCAAGATGTCAACATGCACTTTATGAATATGAATAAAGTAACAGACAAAGAAGAGTTGATCAGCACCGATCTTCATAACATTTCAAACTCTCAAGTGCTTGAAGCACATAAGGAAGTTTTTAAGGGCAAAACTGGCCATTATCGTGGTCCGTTTGAAGTGCTTAACAATAAAAAGAATCTTTATGTGAATCTTTCAACCGTACCTATGCTTGATACAGAAGGGAATGTTGCTGGTGGTATCACTATTATCGATGATATCACCAATGAAGTAACAGCCAAAGAGGAAGTGCTAAGAAATGCCTATTATGATATGCTTACCAATATTCCAAATCGTACACTCTTCTTAGACAAACTGAAAACTTTTCTAGCCAATACAAAAGAAAATAATGCGTATGCGGCTTTACTTTTTCTCGATATCGATCACTTCAAAAAAGTCAATGAGACCTATGGTCATGAGCTGGGTGACCATCTGCTTAAACAGATGGTACAACGGATTGATGACAGTATCAACAGTCATGATATGCTTGCACGTATCAGTGGTAATAAATTTGCCATTTTCATTCCTTCTTTGGATAGTGATAAAACCCTTTCAAAAGAGTTGGCATCAAATTATATAAGTACAATTCAAGATAAATTTGTTTCTCCTTTTCCTGTTTCAGGAGATGAACAGCATTTAAGTTTCACTACTGGTGTCGTGATGTTTAATGATAATGCAGTTTCTGCTTATGATCTTCTAAAACGTTCTGAGACAGCCATGTATGAAGCAAAAAAAGATGCTAGAGGTACTAATAAATTCTATGAAAGCAGTATGAGTCAAGAGACACAAGAAACGCTCATGGTAGAAAATGATATACATAAAGCCATAAAAAACGATGAATTCATTGTCTACTATCAACCACAAATGAATATAAAACAAAATAGAATTATTGGTGCAGAAGCACTTGTACGATGGGAGCATCCAGAAAAAGGCCCTGTCTCTCCTGGGCTATTTATTCCTATTGCTGAAGAGAGTGGTATCATTATCAAACTTGAAGAATGGATCATTGATAAAGTCTTATCCGAAATTAAAGCCTTAAGTCAACGTTTGGATAGCTTTCCATTAGATCACATTGCACTTAACATTTCAACTCAACATTTTTTACAGCCCCACTTTGTTGAAAAGCTCATGTTGCTACTTTACAAGCACGGCGTAAAACCAGAATGGATCGAATTGGAAATAGTTGAGAGTGGTATTATGCGCAATATTGATGATGCGGCAAAAAAGATCAAAGAATTAAAAAGTTTTGGGTTTACTGTTGCCATAGATGATTTTGGAACAGGATACTCTTCACTGGCCTATCTCAAACAACTCCCTGTCAACCTGGTTAAAATAGACCAATCTTTTATTTTAAATATGAACGAAAGTAAAGGGGATGCCATCATCGTTGAAGCTGTGATCGCTATTGCTGAAAAGTTTGATTTTAAGGTTTTAGCAGAAGGTGTAGAAGATAAGGAAACATTAGAATCATTAAAAAATTTAAACTGTGATATCTACCAAGGATACTATGGTCATAGACCTATGCCAATGAATGAGTTTGAGCAACTTCTTTAGTCGACTTTAGAGACACACCGTTTTTATGGTATGCCTTAGTTAATGTATAACTATAGTGCTTTTGTCGCTAAAGAAGCTATCCTTTGTGCGAATGCTCCTTTGTCTTTAGGATCAAGTCCTTCTGAGAGTTTCGCAGAATCTAAAAGAATCCATGAGAGATCATTAAAGAGAGATTGATCTTCAAGACTATCCAGCTTTTTGATCATCTCATGGTCAGGATTGATCTCTAAAATAAGAGGTGTTTCTGGCATCTCTTGTCCCATTTGAGCAAACATTGCAGCCATACCAGCCATAGGGTCTGAAGCGTCTTTAAGTACACATGATGGACTGGATGTAAGTCTTGTAGAAGTTTTAACTTCTTTGACCTCTTCACCCAACACTTCTTTGATCTTATCCGTAAGAGATTTAAACTCTTTTGAGATCTCTTCTTTCTCTTCCTCACTCTTTGAGTCTGGTGCATCAATCGTTGTAATATCTTTAAGTGTCCACTCTTTATAAGCACCTATCATAGGGCTCACTATACTGTCCACCTCTTTGTCATCCATGATGAGTACTTCTATATTGGCTTTTTTATAAGCTTCAAGAAGTGGAGAATTTCTCAATACTTTTTCATCATCACCAAGTATGTAATAAATCTCTTTTTTCTCAGAATTACCGCGGCTCATATACTCTTCAAATGATACCAGTCCTTCTTCCGTTGAACTCTTGTATTTAACGATATCAAGCAACAAGTCTTTATTTACATTGTCAGTGTAGATACCCTCTTTCATTACTCTATTGTATTGTTCAATAAATGTATCAGCATCTTCACCGCTTAATTTTTTAATCGCCTGAAGTATCTTCTTCGTTGAATTTTGTTTAATATTTGCCAAAATTCTATTCTCTTGGAGTAACTCACGAGATACATTCAACGGTAGGTCTTCAGAATCGATGATACCTTTTACAAAACGCAAATATGGTGGTAACAACTCTTTGTTATCATCCGTAATAAACACACGTTTCACATACAATTTTACCCCTGCTTCATAATCTGTTCTGTACATATCCATCGGTGCAGTTTTAGGAATATAAAAAAGTGTTGTAAATTCATTGGCACCCTCTACCTTATTGTGTAAATAGGTAAGTGGTTCATTATCACCATGTGAAATGGTTTTATAAAATTCAACATAATCTTCTTTTTTCAATTCAGACTTAGAAACTGTCCACAGTGCAGTAGCCGCATTGATCTGTTCAGATTTATTAACCACTTTAGTCGTAGCATCATCACCTTCACCCTCTGTCTCTTCTTCAGAGTAGTTCAACATGATCGGATATGCAATATGGTTAGAATACTTCTTTACTACCTCTTGTGTTCTCCATTTATCTAAAAACTCTTTTTCATCTTCTTTAAGCTTAATGTAGATAACTGTTCCATGCTCTTCTTTCGTCACAGGTTTTACTTCATATTCACCTGTACCGTCAGTGCTGAACATATACGCTTGCTCTTCCCCTGCTTTTTTAGAAATAACATCTACTTTATCTGCAACCATAAACACAGAGTAAAATCCTACACCAAACTGACCGATAAGATTTGAGTCTTTTTTGGCATCACCCGTAAGGTTGTCCATAAACGCTTTTGTCCCTGATTTCGCAATGGTCCCCAAGTGGTCCATGAGGTCTGCTTCATTCATACCTATACCATTATCACCAATAGTAAGAGAGTTATCTTCTTTGTCCAATTTAATGAAAACTTTTCCAGACCAGTCATCTGACTTGAATTTTCCATCTGTTAAAGAAAGGTAATTAAATTTATCCAGTGCATCACTTGAGTTAGAGACTAGTTCTCTAATGAAAATTTCTTTATTTGAATAAAGAGAGTGTGTCATGAGCTTTAAAAGTTGTCCGATTTCTGTTTGAAACTGATGTTTTGCCATTGTGTTTCTCCTATATAGTATTAATTTTGTGAGATTATAATATATTTTAGTAAATATTACAAGTTTTCCTGAAAGAAAGTTTAGTGTAATTGACTAAACTATGAATGTTTAAAAGTGTGTTAATTCTTGCTATAATGGTTATATGAAAAATTTATACCTTATCAGACATGCAAAATCAGACTGGAGTGATGAAAGTAAAGGTGACTTCGACAGAGGTCTAAACAAAAGAGGGGAAAAAGCCATTCTCACTATGGCAGACGTACTCAAAGAAAAAAAAATAATGCCAGACTTCATACTCTGCAGTGCCGCTAGAAGAACTAAACTCACTACCCAAGGTTTAGCCAAAGAGATAGGTTATACCGGTGAAATTAAATACAGTGATGCACTCTATATGGCAGAACTGGAAAAAGTACTCACACTCATCCAAGATATTGATGACAAGTATGATACCGTTTTCATTGTAGGACACAATCCAGAAACAACTGAACTTTCCAATATAATGACAAATGCCTACATTGACAATGTTCCAACCTTAGGTATTGTAGCTATACAATTTTCTATTGAGAGTTGGAAAGAACTAAAGATAGGGGAAGGGAAATTAAAGTTTTTTATTTATCCAAAAATGTTTAAGAAGTAAAGATATGTACGCTCTTATTTCCATTCTAATTTTTCTATAGAGAGTTTTTCATTTGAAAATGGCTCCACAACTACATCGATATCATCAAGTTTATGCTTTAAAGAGAAACCTACTTTTGAATTTTTAGCCGTACTCTCCAAAATATAATACTTCTTTCCATTGATCCAAAGTCCTTTTTTCGCAGATAATCGTTTATCATCAATTGAAATAATAATAAAAATATGTTTTGGTACTAAAACAAAATAGGCTTCTTTACCCAGAGCATGTAGCATAGAAATAAGCAGGTTACTCTTATCATCACAGTCACCGAAATTTTGTTGTATGGTTTCTTGGGCTGAATACTGCTGAAATATTTTAGTCTTGTAAGGGATATTTGTCGCAAAATCCAACAACGTTTGTACTTGACACAACGCATCAGTACAATGTTGTGTTAGAGCAAATGCTTTATCATGGATCTCTTTGGAAGTGGTTACATAAGATCTGTAGGTTCCATTTGATGTACCTACATGCGTTTTGTCTACGATGCCCATCGCTTTGATGGTAGCGTAGACAAAAGCGATGAAAAAGATCACTATAATGAGAAGTGAGAGATTTCTTTTACTTGCACTTCTCATACTAAAATATACTCTACTTTACGAAATAATATCTTATTATTCAGTTGTATCACAACCGTATTTTTGACGCTCTTTTAAAAGCTCTTTACCTTTTTTCTCTGCATCTCTTAACATTTTCTTTTTGTTATTACTCACTGAAATTCCCGGTACCGATAATGCTGAAGCTTTTTCTTCTAAATGGAACGCACTGGTATTGTTTACCATGATCGTAAATTGATACAGTTTTATAAGTTTTTTATCTATAGCAGCACATGACTCAGAAGAATTAGATGACAAAACAGGTTCATTTACCACTGCCTTTTTCTCAACAGTTCGGGCAGTGGCTGCGGGGGTAGATATTTCCGTAGCATATTTTGGATGCTCTACTACAATCGCTTCAGCTTTTTTCTTTTCAACTTTTGGCATTTGTTCTTTCTTATTACTCGCCGTGCTAGCTTGTACCTGCAGTGCTACAGCTTTATCTTCTGCACGGGCAGTAGTGGTATTGGTTATCTTAGTCGTAACTTTATCCTGTTTCACAGGTTTTTTTTCGATAGCAGCAGATGGAGCTGACGATAAAATAGGTTTACTTACAATTGTCTTTTTATCAGCCATTTGAGAAGTGCCTACGGGCATAGGGTTTTCACAACTGTATTTTTGACGCTCCGCAGAATACTCTGCATATTTTTTCTTTACATCTCTTAACATTTTCTTTTTGTTATTACTCACTGTGATACCAGGTACCGGTAGTGCTGAAGCTTTCTCTTCTAAATGGAACGCACTGGTATTGTTTAGCATAGTCGTA
>NZ_JBFFOH010000131.1:0-7068 GCF_041562805.1 Sulfurovum sp.
AAGTTTGGCTTTTTCTCTATGTAATACTTGACTAGAGAATATCATAGTTAATATAAAATTGATATTAAATAATAATTAATTATATTGCTTTTTAGTAAACGTCACTTTTTAGCCTAATTGGTAGAGCCATAATGAAATCGACGGAAGCATTATAGAGCATCTTTTTATGTTATCTATATAATCTAATACGCTTTTTACATACTTTGAGCTATTATATATGTTATTAGATTTTAACTAAGGTAAGATATGAACGTAAAGAAAAGTGTTTTAGCAGGTATGGCAGTAGCAATGTCATTTTTATTTGTCGGGTGCGGAGATGAGAAGGAAGTGGCTGAGTTTAATAAACCGGCACTTTACTGGTATCAGCAAATAGCCAACAGTATTACCCATGGTAATTTAGATCAGGGAGATTCATATTATATCTCTCTTAAGAGTGAGCATATACGTTCACCGCTTATGCCTACCTCATTGATGATGCTTGCACATGCGCACATGAATAATGAAGAATATTTACTTGCCAACTACTACCTTGATGAGTATAACAAACGTTATGGAGAGTATGAAAGTCGTGAATATACTGACTTTATGAAACTTAAAGCGTCATTCCTAGGGGTAAAAGATGTTTATAAAGACCAAAAACTCATAATGGACAGCATCGTTACGGCTAAAACATATATCAATCGCTACCCAGGTTCTCCTTATGCACCTCTTGTTAATACAATGCTGATAAGATTACATATGAGTCAATATCTGCTCAATGAAAATATTGCTGCACTTTATGACCGTACAGGAAAAGAAGATGCGGCTAAGATCTATAGAGAGAAAAATAAAGGTTCTGTCGTAGAAATGGCTGATATTACGCCTCCTGAACAAGGCATTATCGGTTATGTCTTCGATTAACCTTTGATTTAAGGTGACACTAAAAGCACTTTTTATAGAGTGCTGTGGTGTCTACACTACATATATATAAAACAAAATTAAATATTTTTAAAGGATCCACATTATGCAACTCAGTGATTATGATGCATTTCCTACTACCTTACCGATAATTGTCGAGGATGAACTTTTTCTTTATCCTTTTATGATAAGCCCGATCTTTCTGACAGATCAAAAAGATATAGATGCTGCTACTGATGCGATGGAAAATAACTCTTTACTCTTTGTTACTTCCTCAATACCTGGTAAAGAAGGCATACATGATTTTGATACCATGTATAAGGTAGGTGTTGTCGGTTCCATTATGCGAAAGGTACATATACCAGATGGTAGAGTCAAGATACTGTTTCAAGGACTTGCACGGGGAAAGATAGTTGAACCTCAAGAGGGTCCTTTTAACCGTGCCATCATAGATGTGGTCACGTTAGAGAGTTATAATAAACTCAAAGCAGATGCCTTGATGGATATACTCAGAGATAAAGTAAAAAAACTCTCTGCTTTAAACAGTCAGATACCTGCTGACCTGGTACGTACCATAGAAGAGAATGATGAACCAAACCGTATAGCAGACCTGGTCTCTTCCATGTTGAAACTTGATAAAGAAATCGCTTATGTACTCTATGTTGAACTGAATATAGAAAAACGTTTATTAGGGCTCATTGACATTGTCACATCTGAGATAGAGTCTGCAAAAGTACAACGTGAGATACGTACAAAAGTACATACTAAGATAGAACAGACCAACAAAGAGTACTTCCTTAAAGAGCAACTCAAAGAGATCCAGCAAGAGTTGGGAATGGATACGCAAAGAGAAGAGGAGATAGCGAATTTCAGAGAAAAAATAGCTGAACTCAAACCTCATATGCAAGAAGATGCTTTTAAAGAGATAAGCAAACAGTTAGACCGTTTTGCCCGTATGCATCCTGATTCTGCAGATGCCAATGTACTTCAGAGTTATCTGGAATGGGTACTTGAACTTCCTTTTGGAAAGTTAACGAAGAAAAACCTGAGTGTGCAAGATGTCTCACTTGAACTTGATAAAGACCACTATTCTTTAGAGAAACCTAAAGAGCGTATTGTTGAATTTTTCTCTGTGCGTGAACTGGCACAGCTACGAGGGATCAAACAAAAAGAGACAGGTGGTGTGATACTCTGTTTCGCAGGACCTCCAGGTGTAGGTAAAACTTCTCTGGCCAACTCTATCGCGACTGCATTGGGACGACCACTTGTGCGTATGGCACTGGGTGGACTGGAAGATGTGAACGAGCTTAGAGGACATCGAAGAACATATGTGGGTGCTATGCCTGGACGTTTAGTACAGGGGCTCATCGAAGCAAAAAGTATGGACCCTGTCATCGTATTGGATGAGATAGACAAAGTAGGGCGTAGCATGAGAGGTGATCCGACAGCTGCACTGCTTGAGATTCTTGACCCCGAACAAAACAGTAAGTATAGAGACTATTATCTCAATTTCAATATTGACTTGAGTAAAGCCATTTTTATCGCTACAGCAAATGATGTGGGACGTATACCTGCTCCGTTGCGTGACAGGATGGAATTCATAGGGTTGAACTCTTATACACCTAAAGAGAAGTTTGAAATAGCAAAGCGTTATCTCATACCTCAGGAACTTAAAAAGCATGCGTTGAAGCGTAGAGAATTTTCTATCACGGATAAAGCGCTTAAAATGCTGATTGATGAATATACCAGAGAAGCAGGTGTACGTAATTTACGTCGTAGAATAGCTGGGTTGATGAGAAAAAGTGCAAGAAAACTTTTGGAAGACAAAACAAAAGACGGTATAAGTATCTCAAAAACGAATTTAGAGAAATTTACAGATAAAAAAGTATTTGAGATCTCTTTAGTAGACAGTAACCCGCAAGTCGGAGTTGTCAGCGGGTTGGCTTGGACTGCAGTTGGTGGTGATGTTCTAACGATAGAAGCGATCAAGATCAAAGGGAAGGGTGCATTACAGCTGACCGGTAGTCTAGGTGATGTAATGAAAGAGTCTGTGCGTATCGCACATTCTGTAGTCAAGATACTTATAGACAATGGAGATCTTGCTATTTCACCTTCAATCATACCACACTCTGTAAAAGAGAGAGAAGAACGTATACCTGTGGATGCTAGTGAGGTCTATAAGCGTTATGATCTTCATATCCATGTACCTGAAGGTGCAACACCTAAAGATGGTCCAAGTGCTGGTATTGCGATGGTAAGTGCTATCTCTTCTATTTTAAGTGGACAAAAGATAGACAATAAAGTGGCTATGACAGGTGAAGTGACACTTACCGGAAAAGTATTGCCTATAGGTGGGCTTAAAGAGAAATTGATCGCTGCCTATAAAGCTGGAGTCAAAAAAGCATTGATCCCGATGAAAAATTATGAGCGTGACCTAGATGATATCCCTGATGAAGTAAAGAGTAATGTAAACATTATAGGTGTTTCTCATATTGAAGAAGTGTTGAAAGAGATATTTGTAAAATAAGGGGAAGCTTTTAGTGTGTTTGGCCAGCCTAAAAAAGCTGGGTCAAACATTTAGTGAAGCAATTAATCTGTCCACTGATCTATTTTTTCATATAGTTTATCTTGCATAACAGGTTTACGCAAGAAGTCGTTTGCACCATTGTCAAACACTTCTGTCTTACGTGTATCATCTGTAGAGAGTACGATTACAGGTATATGTGCATTAGACATATCAGATCTGAAGATCTTCAAAAATTCTATCCCGTCTACAACTGGCATCATAATATCCAATAGTATAAGATTGATAGTAGGATCTTTTTTCAATTTATCTAATGCATCAGAACCATTTTCTGCTTCTAAAGCTTCTGTTACTTTTGGATTCTTTTTTAAAAGAGTTTGTAATAGTTTTCTGTTGATGAAGTCATCATCAACAACAAGTACGTTTAATGCCATGTTTCTTATCCTCTATACTTAGTTATTATATTTTCTATCTCGTCTTTAGACGCTGTATTTGAAATGGTTTCACCTTTTTGTACAGCTGCCTCTTGAGGATTATTTGTATTGCTTGATGAAATTATAGCTATATTATCATTAGACTGGCTGATACTCTCTGTAACAAGGTCGGTATCAGTAAAGAGTATGTCATAGTCACCCGATGCCAATTTACTCTCTAGCATGTTCATATCATCCAATGCATCATAGTCATGATCCAGGTTTTCCAGTACTTTTGATAAAACTCTACGAGAAAGTAGGAATTTCTTAGCAATAAGAATCTTTTTCTCTCCCTGAGGCTCAACAAGATCAAGTACAGGTTCCTCGACATTTAGTTCAAGTGGTTCATCAGACATGTCAATAGTAGGGGTAACTACTTCTTCCGGTTCTGGTGTAACGACCTTTACTTCTTCTTTTTTAGCAGGTTCTTTTGTGTGACTGCTTGCCTTGTCTGATAAGAATTTATTTAGTACATAAAGTAATTCTGTTGTTTCAATAGGTTTAGTGATATACTCATCCATCCCCTCAGATAAGAATCTCTCTCTGTCACCTTTAAGTGCATTTGCTGTTAAGGCTACGATAGGGACATGCGCCAACTCTTCATCCTCTTCATAGTCAAGGATCTCATGGGTTGCTTCAATACCATCCATAACAGGCATTTGAATATCCATAAAGAGTAGGTCATAATTTCCACTTCTACGTTTTTCAAATGATTCAAGACCATTATTTGCAATATCAACTGTAATTCCATGTTCTTCAAGTATACGTTTAATGAGTTTCTGGTTAATGATATTATCTTCTGTTACCAATACTTTTGCATCAAATTTAGTCTGCTGTGTTGCCACCGCTTCTTCTGTAAGTTGAGGCGCCACGTTTGCTGTATTGGTTAGGACAGTTTTTAATTTACTGAGTGTAACAGGTTTAAAGATAACATTACTTTGATCTATACCAAGCTCTTCGATCTTATTACGACTTGTGACATTTGCAATAATAATGAGTTTAGATTTATCCATATTCTGAATAGCATCCAACATATTTTGTCTTGCTTTGTCAATATCTATCCAGTAATTTTTACAAGAGTCATTGTAGTCAAGCTCTTTGAGCTCAGATATTGATTCAAAATGTTTGACTGTTGGACCAAAGTATTCAAAATATTTTTCTAGATAGTTGTCTAGTTTTGATGGAATATCTTGCTCATATTTGCCTAAAGTAAGGTCAGTGAATGCATGTGCATAGTTGACCTCAGTAGAGGTAACTTCTTCTAATGGTAATGAGAAGAAGAATGATGTACCGTGGTCTTTAGCACTTTCAAGTTCAAGTTTTCCACCCATAAGTTCAACAAACTGACTAGAAATAGTAAGACCAAGGCCTGTACCACCATATTTTCTTGTAACCGATACATCAGCTTGAGAGAAGGCATCAAATATACGAGATTGTTGGTCTTTGGTCATACCGATCCCGTTATCTTTTACCGTAAACTGAACTCTATTTTCACCATGCTCATCAGTGATTTTAAGGATCTCAAGGTTGATCTCTCCACCATAACTTGTAAATTTAACGGCATTAGAGAGAAGGTTAATGACGATCTCTTTGATCTTCGTTGGGTCACCTTTAAGTTTCGCAGAGATCATTGGATCCATATAGTAGTTAAGGTCAATATTTTTCTCATTTGAAGCAACAGCATAGGTTTCCACTGCACTTTCAAACTCTGCAGCTGCGTCAAAGACAATATTTTCAATCTCGATCTTATTACTTTCGATTTTTGAAAGGTCAAGAATGTTGTTGATAATGCTCAGAAGGTTTTCAGAACTCTTATCAATAATAGAGAGGAATTCATCTTGTTCTTCAGTAAGGTTCGTACTACGTAAGATCTCTGTAAATCCAACAATACCGTTAAGTGGTGTACGAATCTCGTGTGACATGTTCGCAAGGAAAAGAGATTTTGCTTCATTGGCCTGGAGGGCAATGATCTTATCATCTTTTGCTGTGTCAACAAGGTCTTCAAGGAATTTATAGGCTTCTTTTGTACCTTCATGTGTATCGAGATCAATATTTTCGATAGCATGTGTATCTGATGCAAAATAGTCATCACTTGATTTCATCTCTTCAACAGCTTTGTTCAGTACGTCTTCAAGCTCTTTAATGTTTCTTGTAATATCTCTTGCAGTAGTGTATCCAAGGTAAGCCAAAATAAAACTCAGTAACCAGATAGCTGCCGCAATGCCAAGAAGTAGAAGTTGTTTTTGGAGATAGAGGTCACTCTTTTTCCATAAAGCATTAGAAACAACTAGTTCTGCTTTTGAAAGTAATGAGATCTTTTGTGTCTGTAGTGCAAACCAGTCTATAACCTCTTCTGCATAGTCACCATTATCGATATCTGTTTGAATCGCAGATGATGTCATACCAAGTTCGGTCATTATTTCTCTAGCGTTATCATTATAAAGTACTTTTTCAAGCTGTTCACGTAAAACAGGGTTTGTTACTTGTTTAATATCAAATATATTTGCTTTGGTTTTAAACTCATCCCATAAAGCAATCTCATCAAATGCAAGAGAAGATTTCTTAGCCATATAGTATGAAATAAATCCTCTCTCTAGACCACTGTTCTCTTTAGCCGTATAAAGTTGTATGAGCGTACCGATCAGTGATGAGATCTCTGTATCAAGTGCATATGTTTTAAGTGTTAAGATTTTGTCCAGTGTTGGGGTAGATAAACCATCTCTATATGTTTTAAAAAGTGTATTTTTAAAATCTACATCTTCACTGTCTATAGTTTTTCTTGCTTCTGGAAGTTTACCTATATTGGATACAAGTCTTTTATACGGATCGAACGCTGCTATAGTGTTCCCCTCTATAAGTTGAACCAAGAAAGGAAGGTACACTTCTTTTTCTGTGATTACTTCATATTTGAGGTTTTCAAAAGCTTCATCTGTCAGCTCTCGTTGTTTGATTAATGCATCCGTATACTCTTCTTTATCAGTTCCCAAGTATAAAGCAGTTAAGCCACTTTCTTTACCTATGTTGATAAGGGCCTTGTCCAAAGCACCATTGTTGATCAATGTTGTTTTAAGTGCATTTGCTTTTTCATAGTTCACATATGAAGTTACAAAGAAATAACTTGATAGTAGAATGAGTAGGGTAATTGGTACAAGACCAATCAGTTTAAGTCTATTA
>NZ_JBFFOH010000132.1:0-7013 GCF_041562805.1 Sulfurovum sp.
TCTCCACCATTCTCTTGTTGAATAAATCCATAACCTTTTTCATCGTTGAACCATTTAACAGTTCCGTTTACTAATGCTGCCATTTTTTGTACCTTTGGGTAATAATTTTCACTTAAAACTTAAGTGGAATCCAAATCAGAGAGAGTCTTCGGGGTCTAGCAATAACACTTAACACACGCGAGATGAACTCGTACTTCATCTTTCTTCACATAAATTATACCTTCTTTTTTTAAGTTATAACCTTATTTAAAATAAATATATTTTTTTCATAATAATTGATCATCTATTAATAGATGAAAAAGCGGCGTACTGGGGTGACCAGGGGTAAAAAATGTACTTTCCATGTCGTCCATCGACTCATAAATGGTTCTGATTCATTACTTAAGTTTATAGTGTTTTTATAATATGCAGGTCTTGCATTTGGATCTAATTCTATTAACATACTGTTGAGTTTCTCTGTGCTCATGCCATAAACCATGTTCAATTCCTGATCAAAACCTTTTGTAGCTAATACATTTAGTACTCTATTATCTTGTAAAACAACCTGGAATGCATATATAAGCGTATTGTAGTAGACTCTTATTACTTTTTTGGCATCAAAAATAATACTTATCGTTTTAGTAGTTGTAGGTTCAAATTCATATTGTATATCTGTCTTAGCTTTTTCATAGACCATAGTTCGGCCATCATCTAAACGCAATAGGTATTGTGTAAGGAAGAGTGTACTGAAGTTTTCTCTTTGTTGTTTAAGTTGTGTACCCCGTACCTGTAAATGTGAATCATTTATTTGCAAATTAAGTTGCTCATTATGATAAGATAAATTTGAAGTAGCACAACTATTTATGAGTATAAGCACTACACTTAAAAGGAATACTTTTATGAGATTTTCCATTATATGATCTCAGTTAACTTTAAAAAAACGTGGTTGATCTCCTTAAGAGATTTTTTTGCTAGTTTATCTGCTTCAACTTTGGATTCTTTATACATATGCGTAAACTCTTTTTGTTTCTCATCCCATAGATCTTCACCTTCCATTTTTGCAAGATGGATTTTAAGGGCTGCTATGTCTAATTCTTCTTGTGCATTATTTGAAACTTTATAGATGAACTCATGTGTGATCTCTGTTAGTTCTTTTAATCTGTCGCGTGCTTCCATAATGCCTAGGTGGCCTTTAAGTTCTGCTTCCTCTTCTACGTGATCATAAGCATCTTTAAGCTTACCTTCTACGCCTGATAGATGCTTTTTCAAATCAGACCAAAACTCACTGACTTCTTCTGTAAAGTCATCACTACGTTCTTCTATATTCTTTTCAATCTTCTCCAATGACTTCTTTGACTCTTCGATAATTTCTTTGAATTCTTTTTCCATCTGTTGATCCTTCTAAATAGCTTATACAATTATTATAACATTTTTTGTAGTTAATATTTCGAGGTATTTTTATAGGAAAATATCGAAGTTATTATAATAGTTTAAGGCCCAAAAAAGTTTATTTTCTTCCAACATTAATTAGTTTTTATTTGTATTAATGATAATATTGTTTATGTTATAAAATGTTTGGAGGGGAAATATTATGAATATCATGACAAAATTTAAAATAGGTTTTATTTTTCTTGTAGGATTGTTTACCTTAAATCTAGAAGCCAACCCTGTATTTGCAAGGCAATACGATATGGCATGTAGTGCCTGTCATTCACAAGTACCTGCACTCAATGATATGGGGCTTGGGTTTGCTAGGAATGGATTTAGGACATCCACATTTGATACGACTTCGTTACAGAGTTTATTGGATGAAAATAGTACTAGTAGACGTTATCCTGTTGGTGCCATTCTAGGTTTGTCCGATAACTCCAAAACCGATGAAGTGAACCGATTGGTTAAACTCTATTTATCGGGTACGCTTACAGAATATTTATCTTTATATTCTTTTACGAAAGAGTCTTTTAACAGTAATAAAAGTGGTCAAGATCTTTTTGAGTCTGACAACTCTCAATTCTATTTCCAATATAATATTTTAGAAGCTAAACATGTCTTCAGGGCAGGGCTTCTTTCACCTTTAACACAATTGGGTAATGTCCAAAGAAGCATGTCACATTCTGGATTAAATGGTATAGGAGATCATGGAGATAATTACGTCTCGCCTCTAGGGTATGCCGATGTCAGAAAAATAAAAGGTGCAGAATACTCTTATCTGTTTGATAATAATATACTGTTGCTTGTCTCTTATGGTGAACAGGTAGCTAAACATGGGAATCATGGAAATCAGATAAATGATGATAACAATGATGCTTTTTTGACCGGTATAACATATACAACTGCAGAAAACTATAAGATCGGTTTGATATACAATTCTGTAGATACAGAGGGCGATGATTTCTATTCAATTATTGTCCCTATAGAAAAAGAGTATAGTATGCTTACTTGGAACTCTTCTTTGGTCTATGCAAATATTGCTGATGATGATTATATTGGTCTTGAAACTGCATTTACATTCCCATTGGGTGATATGGAGCATATTAAGGCCATTGTAAATGTGGACAATGATGAGAATGATAATACTAATTATGGGTACTCTTTAGGCTATACTAAAATTTATAAAATGTTCTTTTTCGAAGCTGCAGCAGGACGTGTTAATACAGAAAAATACAGTAGCAATAAAGCAACAGGTTCTATTAACTTAATTTTCTAACACAATTCGATGAGACTTCATTAAAAAGTCTCTATCGAATACCACACTATATTTTTACTTTATTTTCCTCAAGCCAATCACTTAATAAAACAAGTTCATCTACATTCTTTGGCTTGGTTCTCAGAATGTCTGCAAAACTTTTTACACCCATAGAGAGCAAGTACTGTAAGTTGTTATCAAAGGTTGCGTTTTCTATGACATAAATATTGTCTTTATGTACTTCAAACATGAATCCACCATTTGGGATAGGTGACATAGAAAGTGTAATGGTGTAATGGTCTTTGATGATACTCTCTTTTTGTGAATACATCAGACCGATGTTATAGCCTTCCTGTGCGAAGCCTTTGATGGCAACAACCATTACCTTGTTCTGACCTTTTTTTGAAGAGTTGAAAATGCCTACAAGTTCTTTGATAGTAGTGTACCCAGGAATTTTAGAAAATATGTGTTCAAACAGATCAGCAAGTCTTGTTTTGACCAAATGTCCTACGATATAAAGTATCACTAAAAAGAGGAATACAGCTAAAAGACCCCATAAAAAGACATTATTTTCAGGAGCAAAACCGATAAGCCTAAAGGCCCAGCCCACTAAAAGTTCTACCTTACTATAAACCCATAATAGGATGATAATAATAGCAACGATAGGAAGAAGCCAAAAGAGTCCCTGGAGCATAACGTTCAAGAAGTGTTTCATGGGTGTGTTATCTTTCATTTGTTCAATTCCTCCAACCAAATTTCTACATCTGCATCACTGGCCATTTTCCAATCTGCTCTTGGACTTAAAGAGATCGTACCCACTTTAGGTCCATCAGGCATACAGGAACGCTTAAACTGCTGGGTGAAGAAACGTCTTAAAAAGAGTGTTAACCACTTGGTTATAGTTTCTTCATCGTATTTAGTATCAAATGATATACTCGCAAGGAAACGTATCTTCTCTGGTTTAGCCCCATACTTAATAAAGTGATAGAGAAAGAAGTCATGTAGCTCATAAGGACCTACGATACTCTCTGTCTCTTGGACTATTTCATCTCCTTCATGAGGGAGCAGTTCAGGACTTATAGGGGTATCAAGTATGTCATCTATGATCTTAGCGATCACTTCGTTATTTTTATAGTATTCAATGACATACTGTATGAGTGTCTTAGGTATGCCTGAGTTGAGGGCATACATACTCATGTGGTCACCATTGTACGTAGACCAGCCAAGTGCTATCTCACTAAGGTCGCCTGTGCCGATAACAAGAGCAGATTCCTTATTTGCCATATTCATTAATATGGAAGTTCTTGCTCTTGCCTGAACATTCTCATAGGTAATACTGTGCTCATCTTTATTGTGCTCTATCGCTTCAAACTCTTTGAGAGAGATATCTGTGATGTCTACGGTTTTAAGTGTGACACCTAATGCTTCACAAAGCTTCACTGCATTAGATTTTGTACGACTGGTTGTACCAAATCCAGGCATGGTCACAGCGATGATGTTTTGAACATCCCAGCCCATCATTTCAAATGCTCTGTGTGTTGAAAGCAGGGCAAGTGTAGAATCAAGTCCACCAGAGATACCTATAACTGCTTTCTTGATATGCGCATGGCTCATACGTTTGATGAGACCGTAAGCCTGAATGTGAACTATCTCATCACACCGGTGCTTTTTCTCTGCATAGCGTGAAGGTACAAATGGCATAGGGTTGATATCGCGTTCAAGTTTACTGATACTTGGAAGATCTTCTACTTTGATGATACGTGTTTTTTTACGTCTTCCGTCAGAGTAGCTTGACTCATTAAGTCTAAGCCATCTTAAACGCTCTAGATCCACATCAGCAGTAATCAGGTTGCTTTCAAGAGAGAAACGCTCATTTTGAGCCAGCGTAGAACCATATTCAGAGATGATAGCATGACCACCAAATACAGTATCTGTAGTAGATTCACCCACACCGGCAGAAGAGTAAACATATGCAGCCATACAACGGGCACTTTGTGTACGTACCAGTTCTTCACGGTATTCTGCTTTGCCTATAAGTTCATTACTTGCTGAAAGGTTAAAGAGGAGATTGGCACCATTACTTGCCATATGGTTACTTGGAGGTGTAACCGCCCAAAGGTCTTCACATATCTCTACACCAAAAGTCATATCTTTAGAGTCTGTAAAGAGTAGGTCTACACCAAAAGGTATTTCCTCTCCGAACAGTTCAGTCGTGGTTCTTGTGATGTCTCTACCTGTGATAAATTGACGTTTCTCATAGAACTCTTTTTTGTTTGGAAGATAGCTTTTAGGTACAACACCTAATATCTTTCCGCTTTGAACAACTACTGCACAGTTATAGAGTCTGTCTGCTTCAAGTACGGCTATACCGATGATAGCAATAGTACCCATATTTTCTATATTATTTAATATATACTTGAGTGCTTCATCTTGTGATGCTATTAGAGTTTGGTTAAGCAAAAGGTCACTAGCAGTGTATCCTGTGAGCGTAAGCTCTGGAAATACAACGACACTAACCTCTTTAGTATGTGCTTCTTGGATGAGCTTTATGATTTCTTCAGCGTTTTTAGCAGGGTTCGCTACTGTGGTTTTGTTAACAGCTGATGCAACTCTATAATATCCAAACATACAGTTCCTTTTTTTAATGTTCTTGGGCAAAGCCCAAGAATAACGAAAAGTTAATTACGCTTTTGTAGCAAGAATTTCAATACTAATGATGTCATCATTTTGATCGATGTTATCAAGTACCATGAAACTATCTGTATCATCTTCTTCTATTGCACCAAATACTGTGTGAACACCATCAAGGTGAGGTGTTGGTACAAAAGTGATGAAGAACTGGCTACCACCTGTATTTGGTCCTGCGTGCGCCATAGAAAGTGTTCCACGTCTATGAGGTTCTGTACTTGTGTCAGTTTCACAGTCTATCTGCCATCCTGGTCCACCTGTTCCTGCCATTGCTGGATTGTCTTTTGAGTGTGGACAACCGCCTTGTGCCATAAATCCAGGGATTACTCTATGGAATTTAAGGTCATTATAAAACCCTTGCTCTGCAAGGTGAGCGAAGTTTGCTACTGTGTTAGGAGCATCTTCTGCATAAAGTTTAGCCCAGATAACACCTTTAGAAGTTGTAAATTTAGCGTAGTTGTATGTGTCCATTACGGATTGAGTGATGTCGTATCTTTTTGATTCTTTTCCAAACATGTTGTTTAGTCCTTATATATTAAAATTAGGATATTATTATACCACTAAAATATAAGAGGTTTGTACCATGGAACTATGTGTAGCACTTGATCTGCCATCGGCTGAAGAAAACTTGGCACTGGCTGAGTCACTTAAATCATACAATGTTTGGATGAAAGTTGGATTCCGTGCGTACATCCGTGATGGAAAATCTTTTATAGAAGCACTAAAAGAGATCAACCCTGATTTTAAGATATTTTTAGACCTTAAACTCTATGACATCCCCAATACTATGGCTGATGCAGCTGAAGAGATAGCTAAGATCGGTGTTGATATGTTCAATATCCATGCATCTGCAGGAGCAGTTGCCATGAAAACGGTTATGGATAGACTGGCTCCTTATCAAGACCGTCCATTGGTACTGGCTGTTACAGCACTTACTTCTTTTGATGAAGAGAACTTCCAGAGTATCTATGAAAAAAGTATAGATGCAAAAGCAGAGCAGTTTGCAAAAATGAGTTATGAAAATGGTTTAGATGGTGTAGTATGTTCAACATTTGAGAGTAGGGCTATCAAAAATGCTACTTCTGACACATTCTTGACACTCTGTCCAGGCATAAGACCTTTTGGTGAAGATGCAGGAGATCAACAGCGTGTAGCAACACTTGAACTTGCAAATGAGGAGGATGTAGATTATCCTGTAGTAGGAAGACCTATCTACAAGGACAGTACCCCTGAACATAAAGTTGAAGAGATACTAATAGTGATTGCTACTTTTTAATCTCTTTTTTCGGCTTGGTCATATCGACAGCATTATCCATACCTTGCATCATAAAATATGCACCTATAGCAAACATGATCAGTACGATGAGTGGTGTGAGTTTTTTTAACATTTTAGAACCTTGGTTTAGAAATATATTTACGTAATGATAATCAGTTTTTTAGTGATTTTCCTAAAAAATAATATAACTCAGTGAAAAAAAATAAATTTACCCCAAAACGATTCTTTTTTAAGCTTTTATTTAACCCAATCCTATTATAATCTCATCCACCAAAACACATGGACAGTTGGGTGAGTTGGCTGAAACCACATCCCTGCTAAGGATGCGTACTCGTAAGGGTACCGAGGGTTCGAATCCCTCACTGTCCGCCACTTCAAAAGTAA
>NZ_JBFFOH010000133.1:0-6992 GCF_041562805.1 Sulfurovum sp.
GAAGCAAATAGCCTTGTCAATTTTTCTTTTACTGATTACTGCACATGTAAAAGCGGATTCGTGCCGAAATCAGCAACTCTCTTTTGAAAAAGAGGAGATCGCCTATGATACGGTAGCCCGTATAGCAGTAGCCGGCAACAGTGCATACGCGATCATTGAACGGTTTGTAGAAGAGGGTGATGCTTTGTTGACAGCGTGCCCAAATGTCTACTCCCTTGATCGTCAATACATCTTAAAACGCAAACTAAAAAAGGCCAGGCAGCATCAACAAAGCTATAAGGTTTTTTCACAATCTAATATTAGCAGTTACGCACGAACGCACCCCGAAGAGATCATCGTCTATAAATGGGGAACGATAAGGGCTGTAGAATGAAAAAGTTGCTCCTAACAGCAGCTATATTGCTACTGGTCGCCAGCACAACTCTATCTGCCCAGAGTTGCAGCGATCGCAGAGAGGCTTACGATATGGCACTGTACATGATGAACGAAAAGGGTAATGTCTCATATCGCAAAAACTATGATCTGGTCAATGAACTTATCGATAGCGCCATAATCTATTTGGCATACTGCAAAGAGGAGATCACTTTAGCCGGGCAGTATCAGATCCAGCAGGTGATCAAACGAGGGGACAAAAAACGAAGGGAGTACTTTAAAGGGGCGGTCAGAGAGTACCATGCCATTTACGGCATTCGTCCCAATGTAACAGAGATCTATCAAGAGGGCAGCTTTTCGAGCGGAGACGGTGGCGGGAAGCCCGGATACTCTTCACCGCCGCGTTTCCCACCTGTAAGGCAGCCCCAAATGCCACCGGTGCAATGATAAAAGCTAGGTTCGATATAATGTCAGCCTCTCTTTCTCCTTATCGCTTAACTGGATAAAGCAGGGCCCTCCTAAGGCCTAGCTCGAGGTTCGAGTCCTCGTGGGGAGACCACGCCATAGTTTAAAGCAATCTAATAAACACTTTCAAAGCCCCTAAAACACGATATTTAAAGCCTTTTATTAGTCTAAGGAAGTCTAGCATAGTTTAGGGATATCTAAGTATTTTAGGGATAGATTTAGGGATATTTATGCTTTTTGCATGAAACACGAAAATAATCTATCCCTAAAAGGCTTTTAAATGGCAAGAGCAGCTACACCCTTAACAGATAAGGAAATAAAGGCTACACGGGCGCAGGCGAAGGAATACAAGCTATTTGACGGTGGCGGTTTGTACCTCTCAGTTATGCCTACGGGCGGCAAGCTTTGGCGGTTGAAATATACCTATGAAGGTAAAGAGAAACGCATCGCTTTAGGGGCGTACCCATCGGTAAGTTTAGCAGCAGCTCGAAAGATGCGAGAAGACAATAAAACCAAAATAGCTTTAGGCATAGACCCAGCAGCAGAACGAAACGCAGCGAAGGCGACTAGACAGGCAAAAGAAAGCGAAGCTGAAAACACCCTAAACGCAGTTGCAGAGGAATATCTCAACAATATCAAGGGTGATCTAACCGAAAAGTATTACACAAAGCTGCATAGCTATTTTGATAACAACGTAAAAAAAGAGATAGGCATGAAGCCTATAAACAGCGTTACCCGTGCCGACATTAAAACGGTGATAGAGAAGATTGAAGAACGGGGAGCGGTTGAGGTTGCAAAAAAAACCGTTAATCTATTAGAGCGTATTTTCAAATATGCAGTATCAACAGACAAAGCACAGCATAACATTATTGCCGACATAGAGAAGCGATACGCTATCAAGAGAAGATCAGTAAGGCATCACCCGACTATCACAGACCGAGCAGGGATTAAAAGCTTATTGGCAGCGATAGACGGTTATCAAGGCGATTACGTCACAAAATGCGCTTTACAGATTGCCCCTTATGTTGCTTTACGTCCTGGAGAACTTAGGGCGGCGGAGTGGTCGGAGATAGACTTTGAAAATGCCCTTTGGAAAATACCAGCCGAAAAGATGAAGATGCGAAAGCCTCATATTGTGCCGCTAGTACCGTATGTAATCGAAGTGCTTAAAGAGCTGCAACAGTACACAGGACATAACAAATATGTTTTTACTAATGCCGTTTATAAAGACCGCTTTATGAGTGAGAACACGCTTAATTATGCACTTAGAAGAATGAGTTTCACAAAAGACGAAATAGTCTCTCATGGCTTTAGAGGTATGTTCAGCACAATCGCACACGAGAAGATGGGCGAGCACGGGCATAGCAGTGACGTAATAGAGCGACAGTTAGCCCACACAGAGCGAAGCAGCGTAAAGGCAGCCTATAACCATGCTGAACACTTAGAAGCCCGTAAAGAGCTTATGAAGTGGTGGGGCGGTTATCTTGATGGGATAAAGGCGGAAAAATGACTATTACATTAGAAGAACTGAAAAATTCAATTCAGAGCAACATTCAAAGACTCATTAACGTCGAACTCAAACAATTTCTAAACGAACTAAAAAATTTAGAACAATTAATTATAATAGCTGATGAATCAAAAATAAATATGTTCCAAAAAATGAAGAATCATAATCAAGCATTACTTAGTCAGTATAAAAATGAAGAACTTCAATCACAAATAGATCAATACAAAAATAAAATAAAAGATATTCAATCAGAGCTTATTTCGCTTAAGCAACTAAGAAAAGAGTTGTTGATAAAGAGAAGTATTTATATGAATAGATTAAAAACTGCATTGGAACAAAATAAGAAGCCATCTAAAGATTTAAAAAAAATCCTATGTAGTAGCAATCAAAACTATACTCATTGGATAGTAGGTCTATGTTACTTTTTATTAAGAAGTAATGGAGAAAATCATAAAGAAATAAAGCAGCGAATGAACTTACTTTTGGAAGAAATATCACACCATCAAGACATTAAACAAACCGATGCGAATATAAATCAGATGAGTACAATTATAATTTTCAACATACTAGGGGTAGAAACTCACGATAGAATTAAATCACAAAATAATACTTTTAAAGACTCAGTACACCCTCACGAATTTTAATAAAAAAAAGTTGGACGAAGAAAAAAACACAGTCCAACTTTACTCCTATACTATTACATAATCTGACTAGCTATTAGAGAGTGTAAGTAAATTTCAATCGCTTATACTGGATAAGTACTTAACCCCTTTTAATTGTAGGTAACAGTTATAGAGGATTATACAATGGATAGATTTATCCGAATTAAAGAAGTTATGGAATTAACAGGGTTGGCTAAGAGCACCGTGTGGGCATGGGTTGCCTCTGGACGTTTGCCAAAAGGAACGAAGTTATCTTCTCGTGTCACAGTCTGGAGAGAATCAGAGATCCAAACATGGATTGAAAAGCAGACGGGCGGTGCTGCATGAAAAGCACACTATCACTAAACGAGACAGAAAAAAAGATTTTGTCCTTAGCCCTAAAAGATGATGATAGAGTGCAAACTCATTACTCCAAAGAGGTTTTTAATTGTCACTATCTGCCTGATCTGATACAACATCTTAGAAGGAAGTTAGAGCGGTTTTTTGACATTGCAGATGGTACAGATATCTTACTCACTGAACCCCACGAAGTGTTAAAAATAGACGGAAGCGTTGCAAGAATAGGAATTTATCGAATAAGTCCTAACTATAAAAAAAGATTAGCCGAAATAATTAAAGCTAATCAAGACAGTGAAGTCAGTCGGGAAAATTGACTCTATAAGTCTTAGAAGTGAGGATTTTGAACAGTGGTTTATAAATGAAGATTATATCATAGAGACAGCCAAAAGCGTGGGAATATTTGAGCCAAAATTATGGAGTGATACTTTTAAAAAGCATCTCACTAAAAGCATAACAGAGGCAAAAATAATCTACACCTCAACAGGCTTAACTATTGCACTCAAGCGATACAACAGAAGCCCTACAAAACAAACTTTAGATATTGCAGGGCTACGAGGCTATGATAATAAATCGGAGCTTTTAAACGACTTCTTAGAGGCTCACTTCTTAGAGTTTATGGGGTGTGAACTCAAACGGATAGATGTTTGTTTCGATTTTGTGAAAGTACCAAATAGGATTATAAAAAAGCTTTGTGAAAAAAGAGAGCCTTTGAAATACTATAACACTACTTACTACAAAACTCCAAAAGAGAAAAAAACAAATGCGAAGCTGGATATAAAACGATACGACAAACAAAAAGAGGCGAACTTATCTAAACCATTAGAGCGGTTAGAGTTTTGCTTCAAAGGTGCTTATTTTCCAAAAGGAATGAAGCTCAAGGATTTAGATAAACACTTTATCTCAAAAATGGAAAAAAGTATAAAACGATTTAGTGGAATAGATGCGAAAGTACTCCCTATAAGTTACATTACTTAAATTTTCAGAAATAGCCCCTGCAAACTCCACACAGCAAGGGCTTAAATGCACTTCTTAAAGAATGCTGAAAGTGAAGTGTGAATTGAATTGATACAAAGAACAATATTGAATTTTTTCATACCTACTACAGATAAAAAAGATATACTATGTAAATTTATTAAAATAAAGGATATTTTATGATTAATGTTTCTATGAAAGTTATTTTGTCGCTAGTCTTTGTAATGGCTATTCAAGGTTGTGGAGGGCTAAAGACTCTTACTGCTATGAGTGATTCTGAATATAAACAATATAATGATGAAATACTAGAAAAATTGGAACAATGTCACAAAAGTGATAAGGGTATGGATATAAATAAATATTTAAAAAAGAGAAAAGCTATTCAAAGGACATACGAACGATATGTTATAGATGAGGAATATAATGAGACAGATAAGACATACGGTGATTTAAAAGAAGAATGCCAAACTAAATATAATAATGAGCAGTTAAGGTTGGAAAAAATAAAAGCTCAAAAACTTCAAGAAGAAAAAGAAACGGCAGCCAAAGTATTGAAAGATAATGAAGATTTAGCTAAAAAAAATGGTTACAAAGGTTATGTTGAATTTGTAGATATGCATCAGTTTATAAGACTAGCTGAAGCAGGGTCAATTAGTATAAATGATTATAAACAGTATGTTATACATTTTAGAGATAGCGGAACATATGCTTATAAGTTCACCCAGTTGGCTCAAGGAATTGAAATGTACCAACCTAATTATAGATATGGGGTAAATTCAACATTGGGTATAAAAAGAATTAAAGAGAATAAAAATCAGCCTCTTGAAGGGCAACTATTAAATAACATTGAATATGTTAGCTTTATAGGAGTAAGTACATATAAAACTGTATTAGGAGCTAACAAGCAAATAGTTTTATTTGATAGAGCCATTGATTTTAAAGTTGCCCTTGTTCAAGATATACTGGAAGAACTATCTGATCGATTATCACAATAACTAGAAGGGTTCAAATGTTTAAATTGATTAAAAAGCTATTTACTAATTCAAAACAGAGTAATGACTTGGGAATTCAAATAAGTAATGATGAAACAAACTTTATCAATCAAACTATGAAAGCAGTTTTAGTTCAAGAGTTAGATAAAAGAGATTATTTTAATAAAGAGCATAGTGGGAAAATAATAGAGCATATCTTTGGCAGAATTGATTTAAATAAAGGGAAAGCGTACTTATCGAATGAACAAAAGGAACAACTAGGAATAAGTAAACGCCTTAAAATATCGGAAGATTTAATTGAAATATTTAATAAAGAAAAGATAAAAGGTACAAATCCAAAAAAATTATTGTCTAATTTGTTTAATCAAGTTCGCAATAAAGCTTTAGAAATTAATAATTTAAGAAAGCTAAAAAATGTTGGCTTTAAATATGTAAGATTATTAAATGCTGGTGGAAAACTAAGTTGTGAATGGTGTAAAAAGAATGATAACAAAAAAATAAAAATTGGTGACGCAGTAGCATTAATAGATAGACATTGTCAGTGTGACTTTATAAGAGTCACTTTTGTTGTAGATAAAAACTATGACTAAAAGAGAATTTGAAGTTATCTCACTCTATTCAAAAGGCTTGAAATTTAAAGAAATAGGTCATTGTTTGAACATTGTAGAACGAACAGCTATAAACTACTTTATGCGAGCTAAAGCCAAAGACAAAAGCCGAATTAATAGGGCTAAGAGATCAAGGGCTATAAACAAGCAATACTACAAGATGCGATTAAAAGAAGTGATACAAGATGCAAAAGAATATAATCGTGAGATTAAGAAGTATGGATATACTTTTAGAAGTGAGCTATCAATCAAAAATCAATCAAAGGTATTACGATTAAAATACTTTGATGAGTGCTTAATATTCGCATACAAAAGTTATCATAGATTTAGGCTCAAAAGTGCGACAAAAGTTCGACAAAGGTTCGACACTTTCAGGAATAAAAGCGAACACTCAAACGGCTAATTTGTACTACTGATTTAAGACTACTCAAATAATAGCCAAGACACACAAAAGCAATAGCCCTATTTTTAGGGAGTTGCTACTTACAATTTTCAAACTTTATACAATCAAAGTTTCAAATAATGAAACAGTAAAATGACAAACTAAATACTAAAGACGTGCTTTGTTAACATTGCCTTTATAGATTTAAAGTCAGTGTAATAGCTATTCAAACTTTAACTGTTTTTTGTTATTATCACTACATGAATGAAATAATTACTAAGCTACCAGTATTTGAAGATGCCGAGACGATCAAGGCAAAAGACGCAAAAACGAAACAAGACAATTTAGCCTCTCTCAAAATAGCAGCCGAAGAAATAGCAGCGTTGCTCAAATCACAAAAGAAATAGTTACTTTTTTACCACACACAAAATTTTAGGGATAGATTTAGGGATAGATTTTTAAAGTATATTTACAAACCCCTATAAATAGGGATTAAATAGATCTCTTTGGTTTCTCGTGGGGAGACCACTTCCATTCATATTCCCCAGGTTTAATCAATTCTCTGAAATTTTATCGAAGATGATTTCTGTTACTGCAAACTGCCCCCTTTAAACTGTCGCAACTCACCTCTCTTGAAAAAATAGACACTTTTTTACAACACGCTCCTAAATCTTGAACATTTTCATAGCCTTA